>JBELHE010000036.1:0-16102 GCA_042091575.1 Cryomorphaceae bacterium | reverse complement strand
AAATGGTGAGGTTGTAATTACCAAATTAAATGAAAAAATATTAAGTGAGATGGCTACAGAAAGTAATGGTAAATACTTTAAAGGAGATAATACGGATGACGTTGTAGACTTAATTATAGATGAATTGAAGGCAATGGATAAAAAAGAGTTTGAATCCAAACAATTTGTAGCTTTTAAGGACCAATTTCAATGGTTTTTAGGATTTGGTCTATTTTTCTTGTTCTTAGATTTAATTGTTTATGATAAGAAAACTTTATGGATAGAAAGATTAAATTTATTTAATGAAAATTAGAATTAGTATATTTTTTATCTTATTTGTTTCATTTTCTTTTTCTCAAAATGATCAAGAAAAGAAATCTAATAATCTAGTTTTTGATGGAAATATTCAATTTGATAACAAAGACTTTGAAATTGCCGAATATAAATATAGAGTTGCAAAATCATTAGATTCTTTAAATTACAATGCACCTTATAATTTAGGTAACTCTTTGTATAAAAATAATATGGGAGTTGATGCACAAATAATGTATAAAAGTGCTTTGAAAAAGAGATCTTCTAAAGAAATTAAGCACAAAGGTTTTCATAATCTAGGAAATACATATATGCAAAAAGAGGATTATCAAAATGCTGTAAATTCATTTAAACAGGCTTTGCTCAATAACCCCGGTGATGATCAAACTAGATATAATTATGTTTTAGCTAAAGAACTTCTAAAAAAACAGAACGACGATAAGGATAACAAGGACAATAAAGATAATACGGACAAAGACAAGGAAAACAAAAGTGATAATAAAAAAGAAGATGAGAATGGTAAAGACGATCAGAAAGATCAAAACCAGGACAACAAAGATAAATCCAAGCAACCACAGAAATCTAAACAAGATCAAATATCACCACAACAATTAAAAAACCTTTTAGAGGCAATGAATAAGCAAGAAAAAAAGGTTCAAGATAAAGTAAATAAGAAAAAATTTAAAGGAACTCCAAAATCAAATAAAAAAGATTGGTAGTTATGAAAAGAGTTTTAATCCTATTTTGTTTATTAACCTTAAATCTCAGTTTTTCTCAAATTAAGTTTGAGGCTGAGGTTAGTAAAAATAATTTGGGTATTAATGAGAATTTAAGAGTTGATTTTAAGATGAATAAAGATGGTGATAATTTTAGTCCTCCTCCTTTTGACGGTTTTAGAGTTGTGGGTGGACCTAACCAATCTGTTAGTAATAGTTGGATTAATGGAGTAAGAAGTTTTACTAAAACTTATACTTATTTTTTAACTCCAATTAAAAAGGGAAAATTTCCAATAGGACAAGCATCTATAGAAATCGACGGAGATATTTATAAGACTTTACCAGTAGAAATTCAAGTGATTGAAGCTGTACAATCTTCACAATCCCCAGGCAATCAATTTTCAGTTGTAGATGATGATATTGAACTTAATATCGAAGTTTCAAAATATGAAATTTTTTTGAATGAACCTGTTTCTGTTGAATTCAAATTACTTTTTAATCCTAAAATTAACGTTACTAACTTGGGGGAAATAGATAGTCCAGAATTTAATAATTTTTGGTCTCAAAACATAAAAATTCAACGACTTGAAATAAAAAGTACTTCATACAAAGGTAAAAGGTATAATTACGTTACTTGGAAAAGAGCTTTACTTTTCCCACAAAAATCTGGTAATCTTGAACTTTTACCATTGACTCTTGATGTTACGGTAGATGTACCAACTAGTAGAAGGGATTTTTTTGGAAATATCATTTATACACAAACCTCCAAAAAAGTTTCTTCAAAAAAGAGAATTATAAAAGTAAAAGAATTCCCGTCCGAGGGTAAGCCAGAAAGTTTCAATGGAGCTGTTGGGAAATTTGATGTTGTTTTGTTAACAACAAAACCCGAATTAAAAGCAACAGAATCATTTCAAATAGAATTAAAAGTTAATGGAAGTGGTAATCTCAAATTATTTTCTCTTCCAGAAATTAAAGTACCCTCGTCATTAGAAAAGTATGATCCTGAATTTAAAGAAGATATTAGATCATCAATTTCTGGTATGAATGGTCAAATCTCAAATACTTATACAATTGTTCCACAGTTTCAAGGCAAGTATCCTATACCATCTGTTGAATTTAGTTTTTTTAATCCAGAAACTGAGAAATATGTTATTTTGAAGACAAATGAGAGTATAGTAGATGTAACCGAAGGTCCAACGAATTTAAATTTGTCAAAAAACTCAAACCCTAGTATTAATCAAAATAATATTAAGTCAGCAGGCCAATTTAATTATATAAACTTAAATTCAAAATTTTTCGATATTGAGTCACAAAACTTATTAGATTCCCATTGGTTATATATTTTTATTTCTATTCCTTTATTAATTTTCTTTATTTTATTTGTACTGTTAAAAATTACAAAAAAGTCTGTTTCAGATTTTGATTTGATTTCTAAAAAAGCTGAAAAATTAGCTAGAAAGTTCTTGGCAGACGCAAAAATAGATATCTCAAATAAAGAATCTTTTTACAGCTCATTAGATCAAGCGTTATTTAACTTTTTTAAATCAAAATATATGATCAAAAAAGAAGATTTTTCAAAAGATAAAATCAAACAAACTTTAACCAAAGAAAAAATTTCTGAAAAAATAATTAATGATGTAATTGATTTAATTCAAAGTTGTGAAATTGCAAGGTATACTCCCGCCACTGTCGAGGATATGGACAAAGATTATAAAAAAGCTGTTCAGATATTGACAAATTTTGAAAATATATAATATGTTTAAAATAATATTTACCCTATTTATCTTAAATCTTCAATCTCAAGTTGAAGATGTTTTTGATGAAGGTAATATATTATATAATAAAGGTAAATATATTGAAGCCATTGATAAATATAACAGTATTATTATGGCTGGAAAAGAATCTTCAGAATTATATTACAATCTCGGCAATGCCTATTATAAAATAAATAATATAGCAAATTCAATATATTATTTTGAAAAATCCTTATTGCTTGATCCAAATAACAAGGAAACAAAAAATAATCTAGTATTTTCTCAAAATATGACTATTGATAGAATTGAAACAGTACCAGTTAATCAATTAACCAAATTTATTTCAAATTTCACAAATATTTTTGACTATTCTACTTGGATATTTAATGCAATTTTATTTGAATTTCTATCAATGATTGTCTTTTCACTTTATTTATTTAGTAAAAATTCAAGAGTTAAAAAGCGTTACTTTAGTTTTGGCTCAATATTTCTCATTTGTTTTATAATTTTTTTGATTGTTGGTATAAATTCTAAATCAAATTTTGAAAGAAATAATCCAGCTATTTTATTTGAAAATAGAATTTCATTTAAGTCTGAGCCAAACGAAAGATCTGAAGAAATATTCATTTTAAATGAAGGAACAAAAATTAATGTTTTAGAAAAATTAAATGAGTGGAGTCAGATTGAACTTTTAAATGGATCAAAAGGTTGGATATTAAATTCTACATACCAATTAATTAAAGGTCCATAATAAACAATCTAATTATATAGAATTAAGAGAACATCATTCCGTTGTCAAATAAAAACAAAATACTATCTGCGATGGATAATAAAATATTAAATATTACAGAATCATCTAACGTTGATTTTGGAATTATAGTAATACCAAAAAGATTATTTAAATAATTTATAACTAAAACGAAAAAGGAGAATATAACCAAGTACTTACTCAAGCTAAATACACCACCTAGAATTCTATTAATCATTCCCAAAGATGCAAACTTGATTAGTTTAGTTAGTGATTTTCCAATTATTGAAAATAATATTGTTATTAATATAAATAGAGTTATAAATGATATAATATTTAAAATTTTTATATCAATTTCAATAAAGCTAGAAGCTATTTTAGATAAATCTTCAGAGAAAATTGTAGATCCGATCAAACCAATGAAGAAGCCTAAGAATGAAAAAACCTCATTAAAAAACCCTTTTATAAACCCTTTTATAAACCCAAAAGTTAGTAGACAGATAATAATAATATCAAAATAATTCAATTGAAAATTATGATTTAGTATTTTTTATAAAAATATGATGAAAGCTTTTACAAAAAAAATAATTACGAGTGATTATTTGATTATAAACTTAAGTATGACTTTAACATTATCTTATATTAATTTATTTAGAATCAGTCAAACAAACTATTTTAACAAGATTAGTAATCATTGATTATTTTTAAAAAAAGGGTTTTATTAGTTAAATAATTAGAATATTTTAGCATTTAATATGATTGATCAAATAAAAATCTATAAAGAAAAACTTGATAAAACTGATATTAAGGAGAAAAAACAGCTTGAGAAATTTAGACTTAAGTATTTGTCAAAAAAGGGTTTAATTCAAGATTTATTTCTCAAGCTGAAGAATGTTCCTAATGAACAAAAAAGATCTGTAGGACAAGAAATTAATAATTTAAAAATCCTTGCGAATAAAATCTACGATTCATCAAAAAGTAAGTTTTCATTAAAATCAGATATACAGAATTTTGAAGATTTTTCAAAACCTAGTCAAATATTAAAATTAGGATCTCGTCACCCAATATCCATTGTAAAAAATAAGATTATTGATATTTTTCTTAAAATTGGTTTTGATATTTCTGAAGGTCCAGAGATTGAGGATGATTGGCATAATTTCACAGCTTTAAACTTACCAGAATATCACCCAGCTAGAGATATGCAAGATACTTTTTATATTAGTAAAAATCCAGATTGGCTTTTAAGAACACACACCTCATCTGTTCAAATTAGACATATGGAGAACAATAAGCCTCCAATTAGAACAATATCACCAGGAAGAGTTTATAGAAATGAAGATATCTCTGCTAGATCACATTGTTTCTTTCATCAAATTGAAGGCTTGTATATTGATAGTAATGTTTCTTTTGTTGATTTAAAGCAAACTTTACTTCATTTCACCAAGGAACTCTTTGGAAAGAATAAAATAAGGCTAAGACCATCCTATTTTCCATTTACTGAACCTAGTGCTGAACTGGATATCTACTGGGGATTAGATTCTGAAACTGATTATAGAATTACTAAAGGAACTGGATGGCTTGAAATTTTAGGTTGCGGGATGGTTGATCCGAGTGTTTTGAAAAATTGTGGAATTGATCCTAAAGAGTATTCTGGATATGCTTTTGGATTAGGTCTTGAAAGAATTGCTATGCTTCTCTATCAAATTGATGATATTAGAACATTATATGAAAATGATGTTAGATTTTTAAATCAGTTTAGTAAATCAATATAGCTTATCAGAAATTTCCTTTACTATTTTTTTTGGATTAATTTCTCCGTAGAGTATTTTATATGTTGATTCAATAAATAAAAAATGATTTTTTTTATTTTTAGTTATTTCATATGCATTTTTTGTAGCATAGTAACCCTCAACAACCATAGACATTTCTGACATAGCTGATTTAATAGAATAGCCTTTACCAATCATATTACCAAATGTTCTATTTCTGCTAAATGTTGAATATGTAGTAACAAGTAAATCTCCAATATATGCAGAATGATTGATATCTCTTTTTGTTTGGTAAATGGTTCTCATAAATAATTTTAATTCCTTTGCACAATGACTTATAAGAACACTTAAAAAATTATCACCATATCCTAAACCATGACAAATTCCAACTAGAATCGAATAAATATTTTTTAAAGTAGCTGAATATTCAATTCCTATAATATCAGTTGAAACAGATGCTTTGATATATTTTGATTTTAGATTCTTTGAAATATAATTTCCCAAGACTTTTCTTTTAACACCTACAGTTAAATAGGAAAGTTTTTCAAGCGCAACTTCTTCGGCATGACATGGTCCACTAATAATTCCAAGATTACTTTTTTTAATACCATAATTTAGATGAAAATGTTGACTAATTACAAGCTGAGATTTTGGAATAACTCCTTTTGATGCTGATACAATAAATTTATCTTTTAATAGATTCTTATAATTTTCAAATGTTGAATCAATGAATGGTGAAGGTATTGCAATAATTAAAATATCTGAGAGATCAATAATTTTTTGCAAGTCATTAGAGATATTTAATTTTTTATTTTTCAATTTAACATACCTCAAATACTTTGGATTTCTATTATTTTCTTGAATTCCATTTATAATTTCTTTATTTCTAATATACCAGTTTAGAGTATCTAGATTTTCAGAAAATATTTTTACTAATGCTGTTCCCCAACTTCCTGCACCAATAATTCCAAAAGTTTTATTTTCCATTTTTTAACAATTCTTTAGTAAAACAAAACACTAATTTAAACTAAATTTAAGTGTTGTTTTTTATAATTTGTTTAAGAAAAGGCACTCTTTCTAAGGGTGCTTTTTGTTTTTAATTACTTTATCACAATAAAAATAATTAGTCCAATCAGGAAAAAAATTAATATTCTAAAATGTTTTTTTCTGCTCTCAGTAAACTTATTATGTAAATGCCATCCAATAAAACATAAAAATAAAGTAAGTATTGATGAGATATAAGTTTTTATTTCAAATTTATTTACTAAAAGAAGTGAAAATGATATTTTAATAAATAAAAATATCAGCGTAAAAAGCGAAATTCTAAAATCAAAAAAAGTATACTTTCCATCTCTTAAAAATTTAAGAGACGAGTTTATAATATTAAAACTTAAAAATAAAATACATATAATGTATAGTAAACTATGAATTTTAATGAAATTAATATCCACTTTAAATTGAAGAGTTAATTAGATTCTTTGTGTAAGAGCTTGGATTCCTAAACAATTTTTTAGATTCATTAAAGTCTTCAACTATCCCACCTTTTAAAACTACAATTCGGTTACATATTTTTTTAACTATTCTTATATCATGAGAAATGAAGATTATTGATAGATCAAATTTATTTTTCAATTCAATCAATAAATTAAGAATCGTGTGTTGAATACTTTTATCCAGTGCAGACACACACTCATCACAAATTAAAATTTTCGGCTTCATTGTTAGTGCTCTTGCGATAACAACTCTTTGTCTTTCACCTCCTGATAATTGTGACGGTAATTTGTTATATAAATCACTTTTTAACCTTACACTTTCTAGGATTTTAATTGCTTCAGAATTTAAATTCCCCTTTGGAATCATAGTATGAAATTTTATTGGTTCAATTATCTGTTTAATAATACTTATTGATGGGTCTAATGAGGAAGAAGTGTCTTGAAAGATAACTTGAATTTCTTTACTATTAGAAAATCTACTCATCCTTTTTATATTTTCAGAATTATAAAATATTTCACCAGAATATTCTTCATTGATTTTTAATATACATTTGGAAATTGTAGTTTTTCCAGATCCTGATTCACCTATAATTCCTAATGAATCATTTTTTAATAACTTAAAATTTATATTATTCAATATTTTTTCCCCATCAATATTTAAACTTAGATTAGTCACTTTAAGTATTTCTTGTTTATTGTCCTTAAAATTAATTTTATCAATTTTAATTTTCTTGTTTAATGAAATTAAATTCTTTGTGTAAGTCTTTTTCGGATTATTAAAAACATCTTTTGTTTTACCTTCTTCAATCATTTTTCCATTTTTGAGAAAAATTATATAATCAGAAATTTTGTGAACAAGATTGAGATTGTGAGTTATCAGTATTAAACTCATTTTATATTCATTTTTAAGTTTTATTAATAATGAAATAATTTCCTTTTTGACAATGGTATCAAGAGATGAGGTAGCTTCATCACAAATTAAAATTTTTGGACTTTTAGAAATCATCATAGCAATCATTAGTCGTTGTTGCTGACCTCCACTCAGTTGATGAGGATATTTGTTTAGCGTAATTTCAGGATCTTTAATTTTAACCTTTTTAAGTAGATCTATTGCAAGTTTGATTTTATCATGACTAGCTGAATCATTAGATTGAAAACATTCAATTAATTGAATTCCGCACTTTAAGCTTGGGTTAAGATAGCTTGATGGATCTTGAAATATAATTCCAACATCGTTTTTTAAAAATTTCCTGTAATTTTTAATTGAAATATTATTTAAGTTTAAATTATTGAAGTAGATTTCACCAGACTGATTTAAACCTCTAAAATTAGATAGTTTTAAAATACTTAAGGCAGTAATTGATTTTCCACTTCCAGATTCACCAACAATAGCAAGAAGAGTGTTTTTAAAAACCTTAAAACTTAAATTTTTAACAATCTTATTACTTTTGGAATAGACATTCAAATTTTTTATTTCAAATAAAGTATTATTCATTAAGTAATTTATTTGCTTTTAAAATTTTAAAACTTTCTGAAATGTATTTTTCAAAGTCAATTGGAAATCCATTTAAACTTTGACCTTCAGCTTTTCTTTTACCAAGTCTAGTTATAATTAAATTAATTTTTGGGAAAACAATTACATATTGGCCTTGATGTCCTCTCATTGAGAAAAACTTATTACTTTGATATTTCCCAATCCAAAAACCATATCCATAAATTGGGTTGTCCTCAAACCTTGGAGAAATAGATATTGCAACATTTGAGCTATCAATAACATGCTTGCCATTTATTAAGCCCATATTTTTGTAAAGTTTTCCAATCTTAGAGAAATCACGTGCATTAGAATTTAAACAACAATATGCTTTTAATTCATTATTTAATTCACTATCAACCATCCAGAGTGCATCATTTTCTGCTCCAATAGGATCCCACAACCATTCACTAACTAAATCGTTTATTTTTTTATTATTTGCTTTTTCAATTGCCATTGCCAAAAGTTGGGTACTACCACTTTTATAATTAAAACTTTTTCCTGGCAAATCATTAAATGAAGATTTTAACATTAATTTTTTCAAGTCTTTACTAACGTATGCACGTGCTGTAATACCCAACAGATCTTTATAGTTCTCTTCCCATTTGAGCCCCGATGACATTGAGGCTAAATCTCCAAGGGTAACATTATTTCCTCCTTTAGATATAAATTCAGGATAATATTTTATTAGCTTTTCATCCAAACTTTCAATTGTTTTTGACTCAATACTTTTAAATAATAAAAAAGAAATGATGCTCTTTGACATTGAAAATGAATTAGTCATTGAAAGCTCATTATATCCTAAAAAATATTTTTCATGTATAATAGAATCATTTTTTATTATTAAAAAAGCAATACTACCTAATTCATTATGAATAAAATCTAATTCTTTTGTGCTTTGTAATTTATTATATAATCTATGTTTTGGCCATACCTTCGGATTTGAACTTTTATTAATTGTAACATTATCAAAAAATTTAAAATCATCAATTGAAGCTTTTGTGTTTTTTGTTTTTAAAACCAATCCAATCATGTTCCTGTAATCACTAAAATTTTCATTTTGAATTACAATTATTATAATAAAAATTATGATCGCAAAAATGAGAAAAGGAATGGATATTTTTTTAGATATTTTCACAATGAATTTTGTTAAATATATATATTTAATTCTTATTGATTATTTTAGTTCAATCCAAATATGAAAAAGCCATTTTTTTATTTAAGAACGAGGATATTTTTATCAATGATCACGTTAGTATTTATATCTTTTTTATTGATTGGTGTTTCAACAAACTTTCAAATATCCGAAAGTTCATACTACTATCATGAGCTTAGATTAGATAGAAAAGAATCTCAACTTCAAAGAGCAATTTCATATGAGCTTCTTAATAATGATAAGAATTCAATTAACAGTCAAAAGTTTAGAGATCAAATTTTTAAAATATCGGATATTCAAAAAATAACTTTTAGTGTTTACGATTTAAATGGAAATTTAATTCAATCAACTTTTGGTGAAAATGCATTAAGTACTATTAGTGAAGAATTGATTCGAGAGTTAAATTCGTCTGAAAAAAACAAAGTCGTTAAAATAAAAAAAAATAGAGATAAGCAGGTTAGAGAGTCTTATTCCATTATTTTTGACTCCAATAGTGAGCCAATATGGATTCTTAATCTTCCTTACGTAGATGATGATAAATTGAATGTTTATGAATTAAGATCCTTTATATTAAATATTGTTCAGGTATATATTCTTCTATTTGTTTTAGCAATCATTATATCATATTTCGTTTCAAGTTATATCACAAATCCTATTTCAGAAATTGTATATAAAATGAAACAAATGAAAATCGATAAATTAAATAAAAAAATCAATTTAGAAGTTACTAGTAGAGAAATGTTCACTCTTGTAAATTCTTATAATAATATGGTAGAGAAAATTGATTATAACGTAAAACAATTATCTAAATCACAAAGAGAACTTGCTTGGAGAGAAATGGCGAAGCAAGTAGCTCATGAAATAAAAAATCCCCTAACTCCAATGAAGTTAAGTGTTCAAAACTTTAGAATAAAGTTTGATCCTAATGATCCTAATATTGAAAATAAATTGGATGAGTATAGTAAAACATTGATTCAACAAATTGATGTTTTGAGTTCAATATCTAGTGCCTTTTCTAGCTTTGCTGAATTGCCAGCTCAAAAAAATGAAAAGATTGATCTTATTTCTACTGTAAAGTTGTGTTTAGAAATTTTTAATGAAAGAAATGTTATTTTTCAAAGTGATTTAAATAAATTAGAAATTTTATTTGACAGAACTAACCTAATTAGAATCATCAATAACCTAGTAAAAAATTCTATCCAAGCAACTAGCGAAATAAATTATCCTGAAATTATAGTTAGGGTTAAAAAAAATATTAGGTATGCTATAATTGAAATCAAAGATAATGGAACTGGAATTCCTAATAGTTTAAAAGAAAAAATATTTGAACCGAGTTTTACTACTAAAACTAAGGGGATGGGATTAGGTCTAAGTATTATTAAAAATTTAATTGTTAACTACCAAGGAAATATTTCCTTTCAATCAAAAAAAGGGGAAACAATATTTAAGATTAAAATACCTTTAGCTTAGCAGTATTCGTTATAAGCTTCTTTTAAATTTTCTGCTATTATTTTTGAATCCCTGCCTTCAATATGGTGACGCTCTAACATGTGCACTAATGAACCATCTTTAAATATAGCAATACATGGTGAGGATGGCGGAAATGGAAACATTAAATTTCTAGCTGCTTCAGTAGCTTCTTTGTCTACTCCTGCGAAAACAGTGTATAAATGATTAGGAATTTTTTCATTTTGTAATGAGCCCAATATACCTGGTCTAGCATTCGCAGCAGCACACCCACATACTGAATTTACAGCAATTACTGAGGTGCCAGATTTAATTAAATCTTTAATATCATCATCATTTTTTAGTTCAGAAAAACCATTATTCGTAAGTTCTTCTTTCATTGGTTTTACAATATGTTCTGGATACATAACTTTTTTTTTCAAATATACTAAGAACTATTAAATTCCATTTGTAATTTTGTAATATGTATAAATGGTTTTTAGGTTTATTCGGTTTTTTTATTTATAAAATACCAGGGTTTTTTCTTGGGTTTTTTATTGGTTCCTTTTTGGACAACGGAGGAATAAGAAGGGTCAATTCAAATATTGTGAAAGAATTTGAAATTAATTTATTGTCCCTTGCTTCCATTTTAATTAAGTCAGATGGAAAGGTTTCTTCATCTGAACTCCAATTTGTTCGTAATTATTTTATATCAATTTATGGCTCACATAAAGCAGGTATATTATTCAAAAAATTTAATAACGAAGTTGATAAATCAAAAATATCTCCTGAAAAAATATGCTTTTTTTACAGTTCAAGAACCACATATGAAACAAGACTTCAAATTATTAATCTTTTATTTAACATTGCAAAGTCTGATGGTAATATTTCAAAATTTGAATTAGACAAGTTACTTGAATTTTCAAATCTTATGAAAATTTCCAGAGTTGATTTTGAAAGTTTAAAAGCTATGTTTATCAAATCTAATAACTCTAATTATAAAATATTAGAAGTTGATAAAAATTGTACAAATTCTGAATTAAAAAAAGCTTATAGAGATTTAGCTAAAAAACATCATCCTGACAAAGTCCAACACTTAGGGGAAGCTTATACAAAATCTGCAAAAGAGAAATTCTCAAGAATTCAATCTGCATATGAAAGCATAAAAAAACAAAGAGGAATTGCATGATAGACCAACTAATATTTTATCTAAAAATTGGATATACTCATATATTAGATATAAGTGCATATGATCATTTTTTATTTTTAATATCTATAACAATCCCATTTACTTTTAAATATTTCAAAAATCTATTTTGGATTGTAACTTTATTTACAATCGGTCACTCATCATCAATCGTTTTGTCAACCTTTGATATTATCAAGCCTAATATTTCGATAATAGAGTTTTTAATTCCGGTTACTATTATTTTTTCAGCAATCTCAAATTTTTTCTTGAAAATAGATAAAAGTTTAGATTTCAAAATATTATTTATTTCACTATTTTTTGGAATAATCCATGGATTTGGCTTTGCAAATTATTTTAATCAAATAACTTTTGATGATACTTTTGATTATTTTGCATTGTTAGGTTTTTCATTTGGAGTTGAGCTTGCACAAATATTAATTGTTGTATCAATATTAATAATTAATTCAATTTTAAAATCTGTTATTAATAAAAAATATACATATTATATTAAAATTTGCTCAATCATAGTTTGTATATTAACTTTCTTATTATTCACATAGTTAATGAGTCATAAAAAGCAATTGAGATATGATAATGCTTACCTAAAGATGGCATTGGAGTGGGGTCAGCTTTCTCATTGTAAAAGAAGACAGGTAGGAGCATTAATTGTTAAGGATAATATGATTATTTCTGATGGTTATAATGGTACCCCTAAGGGTTTTGATAATATTTGTGAAGATGAAGAAAATTATACTAAATGGTATGTTTTGCATGCTGAGGCTAATGCTATTACAAAAGTGTCTTCCTCAACACAATCTAGTCAAGGAGCAACATTGTATGTAACTTTATCACCATGTAAAGACTGTAGTAAGCTAATCTTTCAAGCTGGAATTGTTAGAGTTGTATATTATGAAGAATATAAGGATAGATCTGGTCTCGATTTTTTAATTAAAGGAGGCGTAGAAGTAATACAAATTTCTAGTCTTTAATTTTTTCTTGAATTTTTTCAGAAATAATTAGTATTAAAATCATTAAGATTGAGCATGATGACGCTAATATTCCAATCAATGAAATTTTATTATCAGAATCACTAAACTCAAATTCAAAATTATAATTCAAAATATTTATGATTAAGATTATAACACTTATTATAAGTCCAATTTTTTTTAACATTGATAAATCTACGTTAGTTTAAGCTTCGCAGCTTTCACACTCTTTCTTTTGTTTGAATTTTTGAGCCGCGTTCATACTGTGTTGATAGTATAGAGATTTAAGTCCTAACTTCCACGCAGTAACATGAATCTTATTAACCTCTTTTGTAGAGGTGTCTGGGTGAACAATAATATTAAGAGATTGGCCTTGGTCTATATAGTTTTGTCTATTGGCTGCTTGATATATAATAACAAGCTGATCAATTTCAGAATATGTTTTAAAAACCTCTTTTTCATTTTCAGAGAGGAAATCAAGATGTTGAACGGAACCATCCCTATCTCTAATATCCTTCCAAACTTCAGGATTATCTTTCCCTTTTTCTTTTAAAAGCTTTATTAAAAAAGGATTCTTGATTGTTGTTTTAATTTTTGCAATATCCTTTACATAAACATTAGACCATATGGGTTCAATTCCTTGGGATACTTGACCTAATATAAAGGCAGAAGATGTAGTTGGAGCAATAGCATTCAAAGTTGTATTCCTTCTTCCGTAACCTTTAAGTAGCTCTGGTTCACCAAACTTTTCTGCTAGGTGTGCAGAAGCTTTATAAGAACGCTCTTTTATAGTTTTAAAAACCTCACTATTTAAATCGTATGACTTTTGACTATCAAATGGTAGCATTTTTGACTGTAGTAAGGAGTGCCAACCTAAGGTTCCCATACCTAAGGCTCTGTTATCTTTAGCGAAGTTATATGCTCGTTCCATAAATAGAAAAGTTTGTTGATCTTCTCTATTGGTTGAATTCTTATAAGACTCTAATTTTTCTAAAAATTCTGTAATTACTGCATCCAGAAAATAAATCATAGTTTCAACTGCATCTGTATCTTTCCACTTGTCGTAATACAACAAATTAATACTGGACAAAACACAAACAAAAGACCATTTATGATCTGATGGTAACATTATTTCTGTACATAAATTACTTGCATATATGGGTAACTTTTTATCTTTATATACATCAGCAGCACCATTATTTGCGTTGTCTGTGAAGAAAATATAAGGATATCCCATTTCTCCTCGGCTCTGTAAAACTTTAGCCCAAACCGTTCTCTTTTTAACATCACCATCAATCATGCTCTGCATCCACTCATTGTTTACAGTAACGCCATGGGTTAATTCCTGAATTGGATTACCTTCAGTTCCAATTTCAAGGAACTCCATAATATCAGGGTGATCAATCGGAAGGTAAGGAGAAAAACGTCCTCTTCTTACAGAACCTTGGCTTACAACATCTACCATAGATTCAAACAACCTCATTATGTGTACTGCTCCCGAAGCTTCTCCATTATTTTTTATTGCAGCTCCTCTATGTCTAATTTTACCAAAATATCCAGAGGTTCCTCCCCCCAATTTAGACATCATACCAACTTCAGATTGCGTATATAAAATGTTTCCAATATCATCATCAATGTGAGAACCAAAACAACTAATTGGTAGCCCGCGTTCTTTTCCAAAGTTTGACCAAACAGGTGAAGCTAATGAATAATATCCTTCAGACATGTAATGATAAAACTTGTCTGCAAAACCTGGCATTTGAAGTATGTCTTCTGCTCTTTTTGCAATATTAGCAATTCTTTCTTCTGCAACTAATCCTTCTCCTAAATATCCAGCAGCAAGAAACTTTCTACTATTTTCATTCAACCATTGAAATGGTTTTTCGGAAATTAGATTCATTTTTTGCCTTGTTTTTTCTCTTGCATCAATTAAATTTTGGTATGAATTTGTTTTGCTTTCTTTTGTTGTTGTTTTTTTTTGCATACTCTAAAATAGATCATCACTTGTTATACTTTGGGTTCTCTTACTGTAATTAATGGATCTTTTCACAAAAAAATCTCCATGTTTGGTTCCTATAATCTCGTCATCAAACCATTCAGTTTCTGAAACTAAATTCTGATCCACATCAAAGGCTTTTTCAATACCTATACTTTCTAAAGAATTATTAAATCTATTTTTTAGAAACTCGCTAATTACCGCCTTGGGTAAAAAGTCTAGCTCTCCATTTTCAAAAATCCAATTGACAACATCTTGCTCTGCTTCAAAGGCTTGTCTGCAAATATTTTGAATTTTTATGTGATATTCTGGTGTAAACCAATCAGGATTTTCCTTTTGAAGAATTTTAATTAAATCTATACCAAAGTCACCATGGATCTGCTCTTCTTTAGATGTGGCCTCTACTACGTTAGAGATTCCTTTTAGCATGTTTTTGTGTTTATTGAACGCCATGATGATTAAAAATTGTGAAAACAGTGAAACATGCTCAATAAATAATGAAAACAAAAGAATAGACTCAGCATATTCCCTGTCATCATCGCTTTTCGAATTCTTAAGAGCAGTTTCTAGGTATCTAACTCTTTTCATAATAGCAGGTTTCTTTTTTAGTTCCTTAAACTCCGAGTTAAGGCCTAATATTTCAAGTAAATGAGAATAGGCATCTGCATGACGAACTTCACTTTCTGCAAATGTTGAACCAACAGAACCTATTTCTGGTTTAGGAATTCTGTGATACAGATCACCCCAAAAAGATTTTACAGCGACTTCTATTTGGGAGATTGCTAACATAGTATTTTTAATAGCACTTCTTTCTGAGTCAGAAAGTCGTGACTTGAAATCCTGTATATCACTAGTAAAATTAAATTCCGAGTGTATCCAATAAGAATGTCTTATAGCTGGGACATATTCGTATAGTTCAGGGTATTCATATGGTTTTAAGTTAATTCGTTTCTCAAAAATATCAGTTTCTCTTTTTTGGCTTCTTTTGTTACGGTATAAAATATATGCTTTCGCTGCCTCTTTGAAC
>JBELHE010000035.1:0-16195 GCA_042091575.1 Cryomorphaceae bacterium | reverse complement strand
AGAGCAGGTGTAATTCCAGAAAGAACAAAATGAGATGAATTTTTAAGAGCGTTATCAAATGTTTTTTGCTCAACAGGGCAATTAGAAAAACAGCTATTTAATCTATCATAAATAATTTTAGAACCTCTCAATGAATGACCATGTTCAACGAAATAACTTCCTATTCTTCCATCTCTAATTGAAATATTCTTAGTATCAATTCCTGAGCTACTTAAAAATCTTAACGCAGATTCTCCTAATGAATTATTAGGTAAAGACGAGATTAAAGCTGTTTTATGTCCAATCCTAGATAAATTTGCCAGAATATTACTTTCACTGCCAGCAAAACTTAAAGAAAAATTTGAGGATTGTTCGATTAACTGTGAATGTGCTTGAGGTGTAAACCTACTTAGAACCTCTCCATATCCTAAAATTCTTTTATTTTCCATTTAAAATTACAATTTAGCAATATTAATTTATATAGTTTTTAATCAGCAATCTCTCCTCTATTTGGTTTCAGTATTATTTTAATTTCCTCAAGCTCTTCCCTCAAAATAATAGCAAAAGCAATATGGTGTGATTCGTTTACTGATTCCGTCCCTGAACTAAATAGTTTTTTCTTTTCAAAATTAAAAAATTCTCTTAAATGTTTTTCATGGTGAACAGCTGTGTCTTTTCCAAATGGTCCCATAAAGTCCCAGATCAGTTTTATTTTATTCATTTTTCAAAAAAATAAATTTACTATAAACACAATGATATTAATGTCCATTATTAAGATTATATTTTATTATATAAAAGTATTTTTAATGAGAGAGTCAGATAAAACTATATGTATTCCAACAAATGATCATGACAAACGGTTCTTGATAAGTAAGAGAGGAGAAAACGAAATGTTAGCGATTGGCCTTAATCCAAGTACTGCTAATGAACAAAATCTTGATCCAACCTCTAAGAATATTGAAGCTATTGCAAAATTTAATGGATGCGACGGATGGTGTATTGTTAACTTATATCCAATGAGAATGTCGAGTCCAGAACATTTGCCTATGAAAGCAAATAAAACTTTATCAATTAAAAATATTGACTTTATAATAGAAACATTAAATAATTCTAAGTATAATTTTATAAAGATTCTGTGTTGTTGGGGTAATTTTGTTTCAAAGCGCTCCTATCTTAAAAAGAATTTAAATCAATTATTGCTACACTTAAATAATAATGGATATGAACTTGAATGTATAGGGTTGACAATGCTTGGAAACCCCTTTCATCCATCTCCATTGACAATTAATAGATTGTTTGGTGGTATTAAAAATGTGACATTAAAGAAATTTAACCTAAAATCTAAATAATGTACAATCAAAATGTACTAATAGTGTTTATTTTTTATAAAATACTTTGATAAAAAAAACAGACCTTTGTTAATATTAATTAAACACTATAATTTTTAATAATAGAAATGAAAGATCTAAATTCTATAAATAAACATATTTGTAATTATTGTAATGAAGAAATTGATTTTATATGGTCTAGTGGAATTAATAATAGTAATACAAATGCTAGATTGTGTTTTGAGTGTAAAAATAAAATGATTGAAGATGCTTACAAAAATATTCTTTAAGTGCAATCCCTGTCTATTTAAAAAGCGAAATGGTTCAAAAGAGAGCCAACCATAGCAATCAATCAAACCATTTCATTTAGGAATTGCGAATGTATAATAAATATTATAATAGCAAACCTTAATATTTAAATTTTTTAATGAAAAACACTTTAATTATATTTAGTTTTTAAAATTAATCAATATGAAAAAAATATACCTATTTCTAATGCTGTCTGTTGCTTTTATATTCAACTCATTTTCGCAAGATCTGTCTCAACCAAAGGGAGGAGGAACTCTCGACATAGTTCTAGTAAGTCCTGGAGATGGATACTCTATTATGAATTTTGAGGGTAATATAACAGGTTATGGTTTGGTCTTTGTCAAAATGAAAGTTTCATCTATAAATTCTTCAAAAACCAGCGGCACTTTAGATGGTGATGCTAGGACAATCTTAAATGACGGGACTCTTATATCTAGTCCGCTTAAAGGCTCTTGGAAAAGATCTGATGCGTCTATGAAGTTTTATTTTGTTGATGCGATTAATAATGGGGCAATGAACTTTGTAATGTGGGATATAAATATGTTAGAGAAAAAAGCGGATGTTAAATACTTTGAATTACACAGTGCAGATAATTAAAAGAGCAAATTAATCAGCATGAAACAAATTTTTATAATAGTATCTATTACGCTTTTATTTATTTCATGCGATAATAAAAATGGAATTGAAACCCAGCTTTTTTCACCAATTGATCAATTATATTCAGGTGCATTTGAAACTTTTTATGATTACATAGCTACAATAAATAAAAACGAGTTAACTCATAATAAAATGAGTGAATTTTTTAATGTTAATTTCTCAATGATTATTGGTAATCCAACGTTAACATTGCCTACTATTACTGAAATAACGGCAGTGTATAATGACATTAGAACTAATACATATTCATTTATATGTAGCCCATCTGAATTTAATGAGCTTAAATTATCAAAGTTGTCTTACATGCCATTGACTAAAAACTCCGTAAATATCGCTTTACTTGATGTTTTTCTTTGTTCAGAAAATAGAGTGCCGAGTTATAAAATGGCATTTGTTTATAATCTAGTTTTCGATGAATCAAAAGACAAGTGGTTGATGAATACCTTAACAGAATTGAATCCAAAAAACTATCCTGATAACTGGAAACAAGTTGAAATTAGAGACTCATTCAAATATATTAATGAAAAAGAAAATAATGATATAAAACCCTTACTTGCCTCTGAACTTATTAAGGGAAACAAGATTTTAAATTAAACCATGAAAAAACTAATTCTAATATTATTAGTATTGATCTTTATTGCTTCATGTCATAATGAGAATTCTAAGAATCCAAATTTTATATTAATTCTTAGTGATGATCAAGGTTGGAATGGTACTTCATATGAAATGATTAATGGTGAAGATTTTTCAAAAAGTGATTATTATGAAACTCCAAATATTGAAAGTTTAGCAAAATCAGGAATGGTTTTTTCGCGCGCATATTCTCCTGCACCTACTTGTTCTCCCACAAGATACGCTATTCAATACGGACAAACACCTGCAAGGCTAAAACATATTAGGGTTTCAATGAATGTTGATCATATTGATCACCTAGGTATGACAACAATTCCTAGAGCCCTTAAGGAAATTGATGATAAATATATAGCCGGTCATTTTGGAAAATTCGGAATGTATTCAAAGCCTGAAAATTTTGGTTATGATTACAGTGATGGAATGACTGGAAACATTGATGGTAATATTGACGGGACTGTGCAAACAAAATGGCTCCCACAACACGACGAAGATCCTAAACAAATTTTTGGTATAACAAAAAGATCTTTATCATTTATGGAAAAGCAAGTCAAACAAAATAATCCATTTTTTCTTCAAGTTTCTCACTATGCTGTCCATTCTGATCTAGTTTCTAGAAAAGAAATTTATGAAAAATATAAACAAAAAGATAGGGGAATATATCACGAAAACCCCTCAATTGCAGCTATGACAGAAGACATGGATTTAAGTGTTGGAGAAATACTTGAAAAAGTTAAACAATTAGGTATTGAGGATAATACATATATTATTTATATGTCCGATAATGGAGCCGTTGAGCAAATTTTAGGAAGTAAAAAAACAAACAAAAAAAATAAGGGATATAACTATCCTTTAAGGCATGGAAAAGGGACTTTATATGAGGGAGGAATAAGAGTTCCATTTATTATTTCTGGACCAGGGATTAGTCCTGGAAGTAGATCATCAATACCCATTTCGGGGTTAGACATTTTACCTACTATACAAGATTTAGTTTCAAACGAGCTAAATCATAATGAAATAATAGATGGTGGAAGTTTTAAAAAAAACTTATTTGATGATGTAAATTCTAAAGTTATTAGAAATAATGATTTTCTTGTTTTTCATCTCCCTTTTAGAAGAGGGAGTTTTAATCCTCATTCTGCGATTATTAAGGACAACTTAAAGCTTATAAAGTTTTCTAATTCTGATAAATTATTATTATTTAATCTTGAAGATGATATAAATGAAAAAAATGATATTTCTCAGGACTTTCCTAAAATTACTAGCGATCTCGAATCTCAGTTAGAGAAGTATTTAAAAGAAGTAAAGGCTCCCAAGTGGAAAAAAAATATAAACTGGCGGCCATTTGAAAAAACTCTAAAAGAGTTTAATTCATTTCATTAGTCTTGCAACATTAATAAAATAATTTGAATAAAATTAAAAAGATAAATTTTGTACTTGCAACCACATACTCAATTGTTCTTATAATAACTGAAACAATAATGAATTTTTATTGGGATGATTGGAAATTTTATCCTTTATGGATTGTAGACTATTTGATAGCTTTAATTTTATTGTCATCTGTTTTTATTTTTAAAAATAAACTTCAAAATTTATTGCTATTATTAGGTTGGTCGTTTTCATCAGGTGTTACATACATGGCCCTATTTGTAAGTCTGGATCCTAATGGATTAAATTCACCTGACATTGAAGCTAAAATACCTTTAATAATAATTGCATTTGTGGTATCAATTATTGGATTAATTTTGACATTTTTAGATATCAAATTAGTGAAGAGTCAAAATGATTGTTAAAAAATATATTATTTGTTATTAAATCGTTAAATCTTACAAGCTTTATATAAAATAGTATTTAGAATTAATACCTTAAAAATTAAAATAAAAATCAAATTATGAAAAAATCAATTTTAATTTTATTCTTTAGTTTATTTACTGGAATTTCTTTATCTCAAGAACCAACATTTACAGTTCGTTATTTTGATGTTATGCCAGGAGCAGAACAAGCTTTGGCCGATCTATACGATTCGTACTTTGGAGACGTAGAATTTAAATCTGGAGGTTTATACTTAGAAAGAATGGACCGAGGTGATGTAAAAGGAACACACAGAGTAGTCTTTTTTGGTGAACTTGGAAACTGGGGATTTGTAGATGGTCAAAAAACTCCTCAAGATTGGGAAATATTTAGACAAAGAAGATCAAAGTTTATTGAAAATTCTGGACCTGTTTACAGTGGAAGAATTTTAGCTTCAAACGGAAAAAATCCAGCTGACTTACGTTACTTTCAATTATATGATATAGAAGTTTCTGATCCTGCAAAATTTACTGCTGCTCATATGAAGATAGTTGATCAAATGGAAGAAGTTACTGGTGAAAATGCCGTTATGTTTGGTTCTTATGATGTTGGAAGTCCTGATGCTGCCACTCACTGGATAGCTACGGGATCAACAAATTTAGGACCATTAATGAGATGGTATGTTGATGCAGAAAAGTATGAAAAGGAGTGGGCGGATTATTATAAAAACCGTGGAGAGGTCAAAGATATTAGTAAGTATAGTTTAAGAATTCTTAAAGATTACGGTACGTTTTAAACTAGTATTTTATTTTAATTTAATAAAGGGATATCTAAATTGATATCCCTTTTTTTATTTATTTTGAATTAAATAGATAAGACAATTTTTATGAAAAAATTCATCTGGACTTTAATTTTAACTGTTATTTCTTGTAATAGTGAATCACAACAAAATGATGTACAACCAACACCAGTGCAAGAAACTGTTGAAGTATATTTATTAAACAATCTGAATGATTCAAGAGGATACTGTATAGATATGATGGGTTATAAAACTAATGCTGATGTTAATAAATCACTCCAAGCCCATTCTTGTTATTCATATCAAGGGGAAATTTCAGTTGATCAAGGTTTTGATAAAGGAAAAATTAGTTTGGAAGAATTTTATATTCCTCATTTTAAAGTTTGTATGGAAGCAGAAAAAATTGACAATCCATCAAGTTTGAACTTAAACACCTGTAATGAAACGGATAAACAAAAATTTATTTTACAAAATGACGGAAAAATACAACCAAAAAATAATTTGAATTTATGTCTGACTGTTTCCGAATATTTTCGGGAAGGTGGTGGCGGAAACCCTGTTCACTTAATTCGTAGTTTAAGTTTACAGAACTGCGATGATAATATTTCTTCTTTTCAAAAATGGGGTTTTAGAAAAGTAAATTAATTTTCTTTCTATATTAATTTTTATTCAATTCTTTTTTCATATTTTCAATTTTCAATTAATTAATTATGAAATATATATACTCAATTTTATTGTGCATCATTTTTTTAGGATGTACAAACTCAAATCAGTCAATTATAAAAACAGAAGATGACCTTAGCTCAAATATTAAAAATGGATTTGAAAGTTATGCTTCTAATGATTTTAGCTTTTCAGATCAATATTCTGAAGATGTAGTCTCCAGAATTAATAACATGGTTATTGATGGACGAGATAATCTAATGTCAGGATGGAAGGCTCATCACGATTTGTTGTATAAAGATATTAATATCCAAGATGTATATGTTCATACTAATTATTTCAATAATGGAGAAGTATGGTCAAATGCTTGGTTTACTTGGAATGCAACAGGTCAAATAACAGGCGAAGAATATTCTAACAGAGGACACTTTGATTATAAGTGGGAAGACGGAAAAATTGTTGAGGTTCTTGCTTATTTTAGCGAATATCCAGATAACAATGAAGGAAAGGCTCTAGCAGAATCACAGAACTAAATTCAATATATAAAAAAACCCTGCTAAAGGGTTTTTTTAATAACAGCTATTGTATAAAAATTAAATATTAATAAATAATTAAAATGAAGAAAATATTTCTTACACTTCTATTACCCTTAATATTGCAATCCCAAAATTTTAGTGAATTGGATATAAGCCCAATGGATCAATCACATTTTTCTAGACAAAAAGATGTTGCTACTATAACTTATAGCAGACCTAACTTAAGAGGAAGAAGTTTTGGTGATGTTGTGAAATTGAATAAAATATGGAGAACTGGAGCAAATGAAGCAAATGAGTTGCGTCTTTATTCAGATATTGAAATTAATAAAACTATTATCGTTAAAGGAGCTTACAAGATATTTACATACCCTAAAGAAAAAGAAATTACGTTTATAATCAGTTCTTCAACAAAAAAGTTTGGTGGTTCCAGTGCATACGACTCAGACAAAGATGTTTTACGCTTAAATGTTCCAATTCAAAAAGGTAAAGAATCTTTGGAAGCTTTTTCAATTGTATTTTCAAATATAAATGGACAGCCGAAAATTCATTTTGGGTGGGAATATATACGTTTTGATATTCCCTTTAATATTCTGTAAAGAAACAATCGTTCAAATGAAAAAATTAATCATAATATTTCTATTTATTCCAATTATTTCTCTTTCACAGGATGATAAAAAAAGCAGTGGATTAAAAAAACTGATTCAACAAGCTGAAAAGTTAGCTAAAGACTTGAAGCTTGATAAAAATGAACCTATTCAAACTAATTTTAGCTCTAGGGATGTTGGTAAAACCAGCTTTAATATATCCGATAGAATTGCTATTAATGACGTAATAGATGCCTATGGATTTTATTGGGATAATAATGATTTAGAAGGTTTTTTATCTCTTTTTTCAGATGATGCAAAAGGACTTACAAATAATTCAGATGGAACAACTGAACAATACTTTATTAAAACACAAAATGAGATTATAAGAAGTAGAAAAAGAATGGAATATTTTATAAAGAATAAAATGCAAAGAAGACATATTTCTGCAAATACATTTTTTATAGAGTTAACTAACAATTATGCCCACCTGAGACAGTATATGGTTTTATTAACTACAAACAATAAGCAGAAAACAGAAGTCTTAGCTCCAATAAACTATACTTTTAAACTAAATAAGTTAAATGGTATTTGGAAAATAGTTTATAGAGAGATTAATCTTGACAAACCTCTTGATCTAGCTTTATCAAATAATCCTGATTAGAAAATCAGTTTATTATTTCTCCATTTTTAGCATTACTAGCTCCAACATTAGGAGTTGAATTAGTATTTAAACTATGACCAAAAAAATCCACGCTAGGAATTGATTCAACATTTGAGAAAATTACTGATTCATTTGTTGGAATTGGAGGGTGAGAAAAATTTCCAGAGAATGAAGTGCCATTATTGATAGCCCCACTTTCTTTAAGTAACTGAAACCCTTTTTCGTTACCCAGATTTTCATTATAAAAATCTGGATTTTGATCAATTGGATTTGTATCAATATTAATAAATCTGTTATCTATACTACCATAAAATAAATTATTAGTCATATATAGATTATCATCATTTACATTGACTTGCTTAGATCCAATTGAAGAACCATTAACAGAGTAGAAGATATTATTAAATACTCTTGTATTATTAGCCTTAAGGTCGATAGCTGTTTGATAAGGATTATTACTTCTATTTATTATAATTGTATTATTATATATATAGCTATTATTTGATGAATAACCCTCATCTCCTCCAATTTTATCATTCAACCAAATTGTATGATTACTGTTTTTCCAGTTTGGATTATCTCTCCACCCGTCATTAACACTTATATTAAATCTATAGACCGCTGTTTCATTACCACCTAATATTTCAACAAATCCACCTTCACAATCTTCCATGTAATTATATTGAATGAATGTATTAATGTTTTTATGATCAACATGAATTCCATGAGAATCAAGTATCCCTCTTATACCAATAGCTTTATTTCTTTGTATGATTGTATTAACACTATTCCAATTCCAAACAGCACTTCCTCTACCTATCATTCTAGAATTCGTTTTTGCACCTGGTTTATTGAAAATATTATCTTCAATTAAAATATTTCTAGCCCTTGAGGGTAAAATACATGTTCCTCCAATCTCGTTAAATTCATTATTTCTAAAAACAAAATCTGTATGTCTATTATCTAATCCATTATTTGCATTTGAATGTTTAACATGTACCCCAAATCTTTGTAAATCTGTAAATAGATTATTTTCAAATAATACATTATTAATATGAGCTTTTGCCCAGTCAGTAAAAAATCTAACACCTGCAACTTCAAATTGATTGAATGCCTCTTGATTTGATGGATCAACTTGAGAGATTGCATAAATATTTTTAAAAGTTATATTCCTAAAAGTAAAATTATTCATGATTTCATCACTTGTATTGTGAACATAAATTCCAAAACTATCTGAGTCATCAATATCATTTTTCTTATTAGTTCTATTATTTTGAATTTCAAGACCATCAAATATCATATTATCATTATTATTGACATATATAGATTCTTGAAAATCACCTCCAACTAAAGTGCTCCCACTTCCACTTAAAATAGGCTTGTTGTTTGATGAACCATAGGATGTAATTACGAGTGGTTTATCTTCTGATCCAGAACCATTAATTTTGAAATGACCAATAAAATTATCACCCTTTTTAAAGAAAACACTATCTCCAGGGGATAATTCAATATTTGATATTTTTGATAATGTTTTCCAAGGATTATTTTCAGTTCCTTGATTATTATCATTTCCTGAGGAACTACTTATATAATATGTTGTTTTTTCAGTACTGTCATTATTATCATTACTATTATCATTGGAATTATTATCTGAGTTATTGTTAGTCCCAGAATTATCAATTGAATCAGATTTACTACAACTAAAACTTAGGACTAAAAAACTTAAAATTATTAGAATAAATTTCAAGTACAGTTTTTTAGTTTTTATTTTATTTTTTTTCATACACTCTTAAGTAATCTATTATCAAAGAATTTGGGAAAATCGTATTGCCTTCATCAACCACTCTCATTAAACCATTATTCATAACAATACACATTGATTTATTAGGCCAATCCTCATTTGGGATATCACTCCCCTTGTTTTTTGTGTGCACTAGCTCACCATCTATATACCATTTCATATTATTTTCTGTCCAATTAAATCCAAAAACATGAAACTTATTAGATGAATTATATGTGGATTGAAAGTTATTAAGCGTAAAACTATGATCCTTTTTATCATTCCACAAACCATAAATAAAGCGCATATACATTTCATCGTTCCTATTGGTTTTAAAAAATTTTCCAAAGTACTCCCAAACATCAATTTCAGGTGGCCATTTTCTATTTTCAGAATCATCAATTAGCCATATAGCTGGCCATACCTTATCGCCTTTAGGAAATTTAGCTTTGATTTCCATGTAGACGTTCTTGGTTGAACCATTAAAATTTATCTTTTGAAGAGAGTTTATCCAGCCAGTTGAATAGTTAAATTGTCCTACAGGATCAGTTCCCGTTGTTGATTGTTTTCGATTGTCTAAATAAAGTAAGCCATTATTTACGTATACATTATCATCTAATAAATAGCCATCATAATTATTATTAAGTAAATTTTCTCCTCCTGTAGTTTTATTCCAATTCATTCTAATTGAAGAATTAGTGCTATGAGTTAATCCTTTAGACCAATTATTATTATCAAAATCATCAAACTCATCGCTCATAACTAAAACATAATCTTCAGGAATATAATCTGATTTTAAAAGATCATTTTGTTCAACAGGGTTTATTACTTCGCTATCACTTTCACCGCTACTGCATGAAATAAAAATGAATATTATTAAAACTCTAATCATATTATAAATTTATAAATCGATAAATTTAAAACATACACTAAAATTATCTATACTCTTTAATTTATTAACTTAACGTAATATTTTGTGACTAAATGAAGTTTTCTATTGAAATTTGTAAAGATTTAAAAATTAAATTTTTACAACTCCAAAAATTAATTGAGTCTAAGTATAACGATGTTGATTATGGCACTCTTAATCAAGATTTAGAGGAAGGTTTTTGGGGCTAGATAATTAATTCCAAACACCTCTGTCAAGGTTTTTACTTAAATTTCCATAATCAATTTCAGGATATTTCTTCTCTATTCTATTTTGAATATCTGAATATTTAATTTTTAGCTTTTCTAAGAATTCAATACCAAATTTATGATATTGAGATTGCCAAGAAATTATATTTTCAAATTCCTTACTTCTAATTAAGTCATTATTATTGAACTCGAATTTCGAATAATTTAAATAATTAACAGAGTATTCAAAAGTTTCAACATAGTTTGTCATATTTCTAATGGATGTATTTTTACTTAAAAATGGTATTATGTTGTTGTGAATATTAAGCCTATTAACTCTGTCATTTTCCAAAATCTGTGAAAATGCTTTTGGTAAAGATGCTATTTGAGATTTAATATCTTCATCAGTTATAATTGATAATTTCCCATTATTAATAATATCATTTAAAACACCTTCTTGTGGTACATGTCTCCAACCTGATGTTGCTACATGATAAATAAGGCTATCTAATTTTAATTTAGAATCCCATTTTCCATTAGGGCCAGTATACTTCAAAAATTCTTTAGCAGAATTTACAACTCCTTTTTTTTTATCATTAACAAGATTAAGATTAAGAATACTTGATGAGATTTCATTGTGAAATCCTAAAAGAACTTTTTTTTCTTCCTTTCTAAGTTTTCTTTCCTCATTTGAATTATTAACTTCTAATGCAATTAAAATACCCGCTATTATTAAAACAATTTCAATAACAGCATACTTGTAATAGTCTTTATTTACTTTCCCAATATTTCTAATAATTTTTAGAATTCTCATTAATCGTTATTTACAACTAATTTACAAATTAAGTGCTAGTGGCAATAAGATGTTAAAATATGTGTATAAAAATGATTCTAATTTTATAAATTAGTTCTCAGAAAAATGAAAACAGAATACGACGCAATAGTCATTGGTACAGGTGTTAGTGGTGGTTGGGCTGCTAAAGAGCTTTGCGAAAAAGGATTAAAAACTCTAGTTCTTGAGAGAGGAAGAATGTTGACTCACCCTCAGGACTACACTACTGCAAACATGGATCACTGGGATTTCCCATCTGGTGATAGGATTACTAATGAAATAAAAAAAAGTCAGCCAAAGCAAAGTAGAACAGGTTATGTAAATTCAGAATCAACAAAACATTTATTCGTTGACGATATTAAACACCCTTATAATGAGGATAAGCCCTTTAACTGGATCAGAGGCTATCATGTTGGTGGAAGATCTTTAACATGGGGAAGACAAAGTCACCGTTTAACTAAATTTGATTTTGAAGGAAATGCAAAGGAGGGAATTGCAGTTGATTGGCCTATTAGGTACGGAGATTTAGCCCCTTGGTACGATTATGTTGAAGATTATATTGGAGTAAGTGGAGAAAATTTAGGTCTAACACAGTTTCCCAGCGGTAAACTTTTAAAACCAATGGAAATGAATTGTGTTGAGAAGGTTCTAAAAAAATCCCTTTCAAGTAATTACAATGATAGAGTATTAACTTTAGGACGAGTAGCTCATATTACAGAAGGAACAAAGCCTGGCAGGGGAAGAGTTAGCTGTCAGTATAGAAATAGATGCAGAAGAGGATGTCCCTATGGAGCATATTTTAGTAGCAATTCATCTACACTTCCAGCTGCTGAAGACTCTGGAAATATGACATTAAGAACTAATTCTGTAGTTCACGAAATTTCATATGATGAGGACAGGCAAAAAGCAACTGGTGTTAAAATAATTGATGCCGAAACAATGATGACTTATGAATTTAAAGCAAAAATAATTTTTGTATGCGCATCAGCAATAGGCTCTACTTCTATCTTACTTCAATCTAAATCTAACAGATTTCCTAACGGAATGGGAAATGATTCCGGTGAATTAGGACATAATTTAATGGATCATCATTTTCAAGTAGGTGCAAGAGGAAAATTCGATGGCTTTGATGACAAGTATTATATAGGTAATAGGCCCACAGGTGTTTATTTACCAAAATTTAGAAACATTGGGGGTAAAACAAATAGAAAAGATTTTTTAAGAGGATATGGATATCAAGGCGGAGCATCTAGAGGGGATTGGACAAAAATGATTGCGGAATTATCGTATGGACAAGGGCTTAAAGAAGCTATTCTTAAACCAGGTGGATGGACAATGGGTCTTACCGGATTTGGTGAAATCCTACCTTATCATGAAAATAAAATATATTTAAATTATGATAAAAAAGATAAATGGGGTCTTCCAACTGTAACTTTTGATGCCTCACTTAAAGAGAATGAATTAAATATGAGGAAAGATATGCAGCAACAGGCAATTGAAATGCTTGAAGCAGCTGGTTTTAAAGATGTTAAAGGAAGTGATAAACAGTATAATTTTGGAAATGGAATACATGAAATGGGAACTGCAAGAATGGGTCGTGATCCTAAAACTTCAGTGTTAAATAAATTTAATCAGATTCATTCAGCTAAAAATGTTTTTGTTACTGACGGCGCTTCAATGACATCAGCAGGCAATGTTAATCCTTCATTGACTTATATGGCTTTAACTGCAAGAGCTGTTGATCATGCAGTTAAGGAATTAAATAAAAGAAATTTATAAAATGAAAAGAAGACAATTACTTAAGAACTTAGGTTTAGGCGTAGGAGCAATAACATTAACTCCTGCGGTTTCTAGTTTATTACATAGTTGTAGTGATGGAACAAGTTGGAATCCTGTTTTTTTTAGTAAAAGTCAAATTGAATTACTTTCAAATTTAACAGAACAAATAATTCCTTCGGATGATAAAATTCCTGGTGCTAAAGAATTGAATTTGATCAAATTTATTGACTTGTATATTTTAAATATGATGAACGATAAAGAAAAAAGATTATTAAAAATATCACTAGACTCATTTATTGAAGATTGTTTAAAAGAAAATAATTATTCAAAAATGGAAGATATTACAGAATCTAATCTTGAATCTTCATTAAAATATTTCTATATAGATCAATCATCTATGCAAAGAAGGTGGAATACAGAGTATAATAAGTTTTCAAGAGAATTTGATAAGGATAAGATAATACCACCGACCAAAGCACTTTCTTATAGATTCCTTAACACTATAAGAAGTTTAACAATAACTTCATTTAAATGGTCTGAAACTATTGGTGAAAAAGTTTTGGCATATAATCCCATTCCAGGAAGACAGGTTGGTTGTGTAGATTTACAAGAGGCTACTGGAGGAAGAGCCTGGTCGCCCTAACTAATTAGGTACGTTTTTTGATTAGTTTTTAATGTGAATCTTTTAAATTTTGGAGTAATTTCTTTTCTAACAAGTATAGTAGTTTTAGTGATTATGTATTATTTCTTTAAGGAAATTAGAAAGTAATTCATCTTGTCACTTTTTGGTATATTTATTAGGTGAAGAACTTTTTTTTATTTGTCTTATTTATTCCTGCAATATTATTTTCCCAAAAAGAATGCGCCCCATGTAATATTCAAGCTAATCCTGGAATGGAGATTACTACTACAAAATTGGACTGGCCTGAACTTAGTTCTGAAAATATAATGAGAATTAATACTTTAACTAAAATTCAATATCAAGGTGATGATAAATATTGGAAAAACTGGTACAATGCATGGTGGATCAAAGACAAATCTGATCCTTGGTCTCCAACCTCAGATTGGGTTAATAATTATATAGAACCTAATAATGAATTCAAGAGCTGTACTAACGATAAATTAAGATGGAAATGTGGATATTCTTACAACATTAAACTTCCTCAAAATTTTAAAAAAAACAAAAAGTATCCGTTACTTATTTTTTTGCATGGTGGAGTGAGAGAATATCCAAGATCTTTAACTTGGAAAATTAAAGGTTTAGAAAATTTTCATGTTTCTGAAAGCGACCCATATATTATTGCTGCTCCATTTAAATTGGGTATAGACTGGAGCCCAAAAAGGATCCTGGATATGTTAGAAGATATTAAATCAAATCTTAAAATCGATTTAGATAGAATTTATTTGACTGGATTAAGTATGGGCGGAAGAGGAACGTTCATAGTTGCATCTCAATTGCCAAATATTTTTGCAGCAATTATGCCATTAAGCCCTCATCACACTCCTTACTCTTATCTGCCTCTTGCTGAAAAAGTATCTCATCTACCTACATTCTTACATCACAGCACGAATGATCCAACTTCTAAGTTTTCTGTTGCACAAAATATGTTTAAGAAACTAAAAAAAATAAATAAAAATATTGTCTTTGATATTGGAAATTCCGGTCATTCAGGATGGAATAAAATTTATAGAAACCCAAAAAACATAGAATGGCTTATGTCATGGAAAAAGTAAATTTTTATAAAATATGAAACTTTTAAAATGGGTTCTTTTTTCAATTTTTATAATTTCTACAATTTTGTGTTTTACAGTTGTTTTTTTAATGTATTATAATTTATCTTTTATAGATTATCCTTATTTATATTTAGGACTAATTTTTTTAACTTTATCTGTATTAATTTTTAAATATATTGGAAGAAAATAATGCGTGAATTTTCATCAGTTGGCCTAAATACAGGCTATTTACTTTTTCTTGTTTCACTAATTTTATATACTATTAATATGTTTAATATTATAGATGACAAATTCTCTATCAGGAGCTTCTTCAGCAGTATGTCAGAAACTAATATTATTTTATTTTCATTAATAGTCATTTTTTTAATCTCTTTTAGTGTAAATAAAGTAAGAGTTAGCAGTTATGGAATAATTAAAGAGTTTTACTTTATGCCTTTTATTAGCAAACAACGAAGTTGGAGTCAAATAAAATATTATGCTAATGTTGATGAAAAATATGGTGGAAAAAATTCAATTGAAAAGGCTATTTGGTTCATAGACTATAATGATCGTGTTTGTTTACGGTTAAAAAAGTCAAAACGAAAAAACTTTAAAAAGGTTTTAGATATTATTGGTAAATTTGAAGATAAGTATGGCGATGATTTAGAAATTAATTACCCTTATTTTATGCGAAGAGGATGGACAAAAGTAACATATTAAAATAACAGAAAATAATACACGAAAAAACTAATTAATTGTACCATCTAAATTAAATTGAGAAACAAAATCCCAAATCAGTTCACTTGTGTTTTTCCCGTTAAAATTTAGTTTATCACTCCAATAGTGTCCACCATCATAAATTTTAATGTGTTGAACATATGGATTGCCTGAATCATCATAGAAAATTTGCTGTTCTATCGATCCGTTTTGATTTGTTAAAACATCTTCATTTAAACAACTATTAAAATTTTTCCACCAAGTGACAACATTTGTAATAGCTGTTGATCCGTATGAATCACCATCGTAAAGAACTAC
>JBELHE010000034.1:0-16889 GCA_042091575.1 Cryomorphaceae bacterium | reverse complement strand
GAAAGTTTTTGATTCTGAAGCCGATGCAAATTTATCAATTAATAACGGTGAAATTAAAAAAGGGAATGTTATTGTTATAAGATATGAAGGACCAAAAGGCGGTCCAGGTATGCCAGAGATGCTTAAACCAACATCAGCAATTGTTGGTGCAGGTTTGGGTAAGGATGTTGCTTTAATTACAGATGGAAGATTTTCTGGCGGAACGCACGGTTTTGTTGTTGGTCATATTAGTCCTGAGGCATACGTAGGGGGAAATATTGCTTTGATTAAAAACAATGACACTATTGTAATTGATGCTGAAAAAAACGAAATTAATGTTTTAATTCCTGAAAAGGAATTGAACGAAAGGAGAATTAATTGGGACAAACCTGATTTAAATATTTCAGATGGTACGTTATCTAAGTATTGTAAATTAGTTTCTGATGCTTCAAATGGATGTGTAACTACTTAATTAAATAAATTGAAAAATATTACTGGTGCAGAAGCTGTTATTTGGTCCTTAATTAACGAGGGAGTTGAAACCCTTTTTGGATATCCTGGTGGTGCTATTATGCCGGTATATGATGAACTTTATAAATTTGAAAGTCGAATTAATCACATTCTAGTCAGACATGAACAAGGTGCAACTCATGCTGCTCAAGGCTATGCAAGATCTTCAGGAAAAGTTGGTGTTGCAATTGCAACTTCAGGACCTGGAGCTACAAATTTAGTTACTGGGATTGCCGATGCTCAAATTGATTCTACACCAATTGTGTGTATCACTGGTCAAGTTGCCTCATATCTTCTTGGCTCTGATGCATTTCAGGAAACAGATATTATTGGAATATCAACTCCAGTAACTAAGTGGAATTATCAAATAACTAAAGCATCTGAAATATCAGAAATTTTTGCAAAAGCATTTTTTATTGCTAAATCAGGAAGACCTGGACCTGTTTTAATTGATATCACAAAAGATGCTCAGTTTGAAATGATAGAAAATTTTGAATATAAAAAATGCAAAAAAATAAGAAGTTACAATTCAATACCTAAAATTGACAATAATTTATTGTCTGATGCAGCTAAGCTTATTAACAAAGCCAAAAAACCATTTATTGTGTGGGGGCAAGGAGTAATATTAGGAAATGCAGAAATGGAGTTTTTAAATTTTATTAATAAATCAGGAATTCCTGCTGCTTGGACTATTCTTGGTTTATCTGCTGTTTCTACTCAACACCCTCTTAATGTAGGAATGCTTGGGATGCATGGAAATTATGGGCCAAATAAATTAACAAACGAGTGCGACTTGTTAATTGCAATTGGGATGAGATTTGATGATCGAGTTACTGGTGATTTAAAATCATATGCGAAACAAGCTAAAATCATTCATTTTGAAATTGATCCTGCTGAAATTAATAAAAATGTTAAAGTTGATATTCCAATACTTGGAAATGTTAAGGAAACTCTAGAAGAAATTCTTCCAATGATTAAAAATAACAGTCATGATTCATGGCTAAATCAATTCAAAAAATTAAATAACATTGAATTTAAGAAGGTAATTGATAAGGAATACAATAAAAAAGATGGTGGAATTTCTATGGCTGAAGTCATTAAATCAATAAATGATAACACTAATGGAGAATCAATATTAGTTACTGATGTAGGTCAACATCAAATGGTTGCCTGTAGATATACAAAATTTAACTTAAGTAAATCGAATATTACATCTGGTGGCTTAGGTACAATGGGCTTTGCATTACCCGCTGCTCTAGGAGCAAAAATTGGAGATCAAAAAAGAGAGGTAATAGCAGTAATAGGAGATGGGGGATTTCAAATGACTATCCAAGAATTAGGAACAATATTTCAGACAAAAGCAGCCGTTAAAATTATAATTTTAAATAATAATTTTTTAGGTATGGTTAGACAGTGGCAACAGATGTTTTTTGAAAAAAGATATGCATCAACTGAGATGGTTAATCCTGATTTTGTTGCAATTTCAAAAGGATATTTTATTGAATCAAAAAAAGTTTCATCAAGAGAGAACCTTGATGATGGTATTAAGGAAATGTTAAAATTCAAAGGTCCTTATTTGCTTGAAGTTATTATTGAAAAAGAAGCGAATGTATTTCCAATGATTCCTACTGGTTCATCAGTTTCAGAAATAAGACTAGAATAATGAAAAAAACAAAATATACTATTTCTATTTATACTGAAAACAACGTTGGTTTGTTAAATAGAATTTCTGCAATTTTTCTTAAAAGACACATCAATTTTGAAAGTGTTACATCTTCAGAATCAGAAATTTCTAATGTATATAGGTTTATTCTTGTTGTTAATGTTGATGAAGATCAAGTTATTAAACTCGTAAAACAAATAGAAAAACAAATTGAGGTAATCGCTGTTTTTTCTCATACTGATGAAGAAACAATATTTCTTGAAACTGCTTTATATAAAGTAAAATCTAAGTCTTTATTTGAAGAAAGGCAAATACAAAACATAATAAAAGAAAGTAGAGCAAACATGGTTACGGTTAAACCAGATTTTTTCGTAATTGAAAAAACAGGATGGAAGGATGAGACAGAAGATCTGTATCATAAACTCAAACCTTATGGCTTGTTACAGTTTGTTAGATCTGGAAGAATATCTGTATCAAAAAAATCAATGGAAATTTCAAAATTTTTAAAAACTAAATAAATTTATGGGAAATTATTTTAATACTTTGAGTGATTCAGAGAAAAAAAATCAACTGAATAAATGCCGTTTCATGAATAATGAAGAGTTTTCCGGTGGTGTAAATGCATTAATCGGTAAAAAGATTGTAATTGTCGGATGTGGTGCTCAAGGCTTAAATCAAGGGTTAAATATGAGAGATTCTGGTTTGGACATCTCATATGTTTTAAGACAAACATCTATTGATGTAAAAAAAGAATCTTTTTTAAATGCAAGTAAATATAATTTCAATGTTGGTAATTTTGAAGAATTAGTTCCAGAGGCTGATTTAGTTATTAATTTGACACCAGATAAAAATCATACTAATGTAATTGAGACTGTTGTTCCTTTAATGAAAAAAAATTCAATTTTATCATATTCTCATGGTTTTAATATTGTTGAGGAGGGAACATTAATCAGAAATGACATTACGGTAATTATGGTTGCTCCAAAATGTCCAGGTACAGAAGTTAGAGAAGAGTATCTAAGAGGTTTTGGTGTTCCTACATTAATAGCAGTTCATCCTGAAAATGATCCCAATGGAAACGGTTTGGAGCTCGCAAAAGCATATGCTGTAGCCACGGGAGGTCACAGGGCAGGAGTATTAGAGTCATCATTTGTAGCTGAGGTTAAATCAGACTTGATGGGGGAGCAGACAATTTTGTGCGGTATTCTACAAACAGGTTCATTACTGTGTTTTGAAAAAATGTTAAGTTTAGGATTTGATGAGTCCTATTCAGTTAAACTGATACAATTTGGATGGGAAACAATCACTGAAGAATTAAAACATAATGGAATTGTTGGAATGATTAATCGATTAGATGATAAATCTAGATTTTGTGTACACAAACTTTCCAATGAACTTAAATCAATTTTGACACCATTATTCAACAAACATATGAATGATATTTTAGATGGTACTTTTTCATTACAAATGATGAAGGATTGGGACAATGATGATCAAAATCTATTAAAATGGAGAGAAGAAACTGGAAAAACTTTATTCGAAAAAACAAAAAGCCAATCAAAAGAAATACCAAACCAGGAATTTTTTGATCATGGAATATTAATGCTGTCATTTGTAAAATCTGGTGTAGAACTTGCATTTGAAACAATGGTTAAAAACGGAATTATTGATGAATCAGCATACTATGAATCTCTTCATGAGCTACCGTTAATTGCAAATTTAATTTCAAGAAAAAAACTATATGAAATGAATAGAATTATATCTGACACAGCTGAGTATGGATGTTATTTGTTTAACCACAAGTGTCATCCACTCTTGAACGACTTTATGATAAACCTGGAAAGAGGCATGGTTGGAGAGCCAATTTTAAATAACTACAACTTTGATTTAGATGAACTTATTGAACTAGATAAAAGTACCAAAAACCATCCTATAGAAAAAATTGGTAAAACACTGAGAAAAAATATGAGTAATATGAAAAAATTAAAATAATAGTTTGATTCCAATTGAAGAAATAAAATCAGCTACAGTTAATCTAAATAATACTATTTTAAGTACTCCTCTTAATATTACAGATACTTACTCCAATAAATATTCCTCATACATATATCTTAAAAGAGAAGACTTACAAGTAACTAGGTCATTTAAAATTAGAGGTTCTTTTAATAAAATTTTATCTCTTTCTGAATCAGAAAAACAAAAAGGAATAGTTTGTTCAAGTGCAGGTAATCACGCACAAGGTGTTTCCTTTTCATGTAATAAATTAAAAATAAATGGAACTATTTTTATGCCTAACACAACACCTAGTATTAAAGTAAAAAAAGTAAAAGAATTTGGAGGTAAATATGTGAAAATTAAACTTGTTGGAGACTCATATGATGATTGCCACAATGATGCGATTGATTATTGTAAAAAAAGCAACAAAACTTTTATTCACCCATTTGACGATGAAAAAGTTATAGCTGGTCAAGGAACACTTGCATATGAAATTTTTAAAGAACTAAGTGATACAATTGACTATTTGTTCATTCCAATTGGTGGAGGTGGTTTAATTTCAGGGTTTATTTCAGTTTTTAAAGAGTTGTCTCCAAAAACAAAGATTATTGGTGTTGAACCTACTGGTGCTGCATCTATGCACACCTCGTTAAAGAGAAATAAACTTATAAAATTAAAGAAAATTGATACTTTTGTTGATGGGGCTGCTGTAAAAAAATCTGGTAAAATAGCATTTAAACTATGTAAAAAGTACCTAGATGGTATAATTCTTGTTCCTGAGGGATATATATGTCAAACGATATTGGATATGTATAATAATGAAGGGATTGTTGCCGAACCAGCAGGAGCAATGAGCCTAGCTTCACTAAAATTTTATAAAAATAAAATTAAAAATAAAAAGGTTTTATGTTTAGTTTGTGGAGGTAATAATGATATAACTAGAATGGGTTTAATTAAGGAAAGAGCTCTATTATACACAAACTTGAAACACTATTTCATTATAAATTTTCCACAAAGAGCAGGTGCTCTTAAAGATTTTGTAACCAATATTTTAGGTCCAAATGATGACATAACTCATTTTGAATATTCTAAAAAAACAAGTAAAGAAAATGGACCTGCAGTAGTAGGAATTCAGTTAAAAAACCAGAAAGATTTAAACCCCTTAGTAAAAAGAATGAAAAAACACAACTTTTACAGTGATTACATAAATAACAATGAATCACTTTTCAATTACTTAATATGATGATAAAAGATATACCAAATAAATACAGATTTAATAAAATTATAAATCACAAAACCTTCCTAATAAATGGCAAAATAAGTACATGGAAAGGTGATTTTGTCGATGTTTACTCAACTCTTTTTGCTGAAAAAGACTCAGATCAATTGATTAAGATAGGAACAACTCCAAAAATGGATGAAAAACATGCTATGAATGCTTTAAAAGCTGCTGATAAAGCTTTTAATAATGGTACTGGAGAATGGCCTACAATGAAGGTTTATGAGCGAATTAAATGTATGGAAATATTTGTTTCAAAGATGGTAAAAAAAAGAGAGGAAATAGTTAATCTCTTAATGTGGGAAATTGGTAAAAACCTGAATGACTCAGAGAAAGAATTTGACAGAACAGTTGATTATATAAATGAAACCATAATTGAATATAAAAAAATTGATAGAGAAGGTGCAAACTTTCAAAATAACAACGGTGTACGTGCCCTAATTAGACGTGGTCCACTTGGTGTTGTTTTGTGTTTAGGACCTTACAATTATCCATTAAATGAGACATTTGCCTTATTAATTCCAGCGATCATAATGGGGAATACTGCAATTTTCAAGCCTGCTAAACATGGTGTTTTACTTATTGCCCCATTACTCAATGCTTTTCAAGAATCCTTTCCACCTGGTGTTGTTAATATCGTTTTTGGAAGAGGAAGGGAAATTGCTTCTCCAATTATGAAATCCGGAAAGATTAACGTTTTAGCATTAATTGGTCACAGCTCTTCAGCCAATTCTCTTCAAGAATTACACCCTCAAAAAAATCGACTAAGATTAGTCTTAGGATTAGAAGCTAAAAATCCAGCAATTATTCTAGATGACGCAGACATGGATTTAACAATAAAGGAATGTATTAATGGCTCCTTATCTTTTAATGGACAAAGATGTACTGCAATCAAAATCATATACGTTAGTGAAAAAATCAAAGATAAGTTTCTTAAAGAGTTTGCTTTAGCAGTTGATAAGTTAAAATTAGGCTATCCATGGGAAAACACACTTCTAACTCCTCTTCCAGAACCTAATAAACCGGCATATATAAATTCATTAATTAATGATGCTGTTAATAAAGGTGCTAAAATTATTAATAACAAAGGAGGTAAGACTCAAAAGAATTTTGTTTTTCCAGCAATATTATATCCTGTTAAAAAAAATATGGATGTATATAAAGATGAACAATTTGGACCAGTGATTCCAGTTATATCATTTAAAAATATAAATGAACCAATAAAATATATGGCAGATTCTAATTATGGACAACAGGTAAGTATTTTTGGAAATAATGAAAATAAAATAGGTCCATTAATAGACACACTGGTCAATTTAGTATGTAGAGTAAATCTAAACAGTAGCTGTCAAAGAGGTCCAGATATATATCCATTCACTGGGAGAAAAGATTCAGCTGTTGCAACTTTAAGTGTACACGATGCATTAAGATCATTTTCAATAAGAACTTTTGTTGCTTCAAAAGACAACGAAAATAATAAGGAAATTTTAAGAAAACTAATAGATAACAAAAAGTCAAATTTTGTAAGAACTGACTATTATCTTTAATTTAGCATTATTGGCATAACAAGCATAACTATTTCTTCTTTTTCGTTTGTGGAATTAACCGGAGAGATAAGTCCAGCTCTATTAGGTGAGGATAATTCGATTCTAATATTATCGCTTTTCAAGTTGTTTAACATTTCATTAATAAACCTGGAATTAAATCCAATAGTAATATCTTCACCATTATAGTTGCATTCAAGAGTTTCTTCAGATTTATTATTAAAATCTAAGTCCTCTGCACTAATTTTAAGAGAATTACCCTTAATAGCTAATTTAACTTGATTTGTTGATTTACTAGAGAAAATACTGGCTCTTTTTGTTGCTTGTAATAACAATCCTCTATCAATCAGTAATACGTTAGGGTTTTCTTTTGGAATTACCGCATCATAATTTGGATATTTTCCTTCAATTAACCTACAAACTAATTTAAAATCTAAAAAAGTAAAAATTGCACTAGATTTATTGAATATAACTTTTATATCACTTTTTTGATCTGAAAGAATATTTTTTAAAATATTAAGTGGTTTGTTAGGAACAATAAACTCAAATGATTCAGATGTGTTAATGTCATTTCTAGTATATTTAACTAGTTTGTGAGCGTCAGTTGCAACAAAACATGAATTTTCCGAATTTATTTGAAAGAATACGCCTGACATAACTGGTCTTAAATCATCATTTCCAGATGCAAAAAGAGTTGATGAAATAATTTTTTCTAGAGTTGATGAATTAATAATAATTTCAGATGCATCTTCAATTACTGTTGATTTTGGATATTCAGATCCATCCATATATGCGATACCATATTTACCATTATTAGAATTAATTTCAATTGTGTTATTGTCATTAATTGAAAAAGTAAGCGGTTGTTCTGGAAGTGATCTAATTATATCTGTAAGAAGTTTTGCAGGTATAGCAATTTTGACTGTAATTTCAGATTGAATTGATAATTTTGTTGACAAAGAAGTTTCTAAGTCTGAAGAAGTTATATTTAATTCGTTGTTTTCAAGTTCAAACAAAAAATTATCTAATATTGGAAGAGTATTGTTTGTGTTAAGAATTGTTCCAAGAACTTGTAGACTTTTTAATAAATCAAAGCTTGATATTATAAATTTCATCATATAAATATATTCTATTTGGCTTGGACTTTAAAATTAAATTATTAACATTTATTCAAAAAGAATTGATATTATGTCTCCATAATTTAAACCGAATAATGACTGGGCAGAACCAACTGTATTGGGATTACTTTTATAAACACCGAGTTCTAAATAACCAGAACTATTAAAAATTGCAATTTTCTTACCCTCTTCTTCTCTATATTTTTTTTCTTTATTAAAATTAATTGCGTCTGAATAATTACTGTATATTTTATTAAAAACAATATTTCTTGCATTAATCGAAAAACTTCTTCCTTTACTGAATTCTTCAAAAAAGTTTCTTGTGATATTTGTAATGATATTTCCAAAATTATCAATATATACAACGTTTCCTAATATTTGTTTTTCTGATTTAATTCTAATTTTTAAATCCTTAAGATGTTTTATTCTAGTCAATTCATTTCCAACTAAATTAATATTACCTCCTCTTGAAATATGAGATGCTACTTTCGAAAAAACCTCTAATTTATTGCCATCAAAATTAATTTCTATTACTTTACTAGGTTTCAAATTTTCAGAAAAGAGTGACAAAACTCCATTATTTGCAGTAACAAAATAATGTTCATCAAAAAGAGCAATTATTAATTCTTGTTCGGGTGTTTTAGATGCGTCAACATCAATAATATGAACACTTCCTCTGGGAAAACTTTTATAACAATTTTTAATTACATATGATGCCTCAAGAATATTATATGGCGAAATCTCATGAGTAATATCAATTATGGTTGGATTTTTTAATTCAGAATATAACATACCTTTTAGATAACCAACAGTGAAATCTTTTAAACCATAATCAGATGTTATAGAAATAATTGACAATTTAATAAGAGATTAATAACATTATATTTTATAAATTTACTTAATTAATGTAATTTTTTGGAAAAATTTGAATACTACATTAAAGAAATTCATCCCTCTGATTTTTTTAATAGCGAACTTGACATTCTTAAAGTTTTAAGAAAAAAATTTAAAAATCTTAAATTTATTTCAAGGGGTGATAAAATCCTTGTGGAAGGTGATCAAGAACAAATATTAAAATCATGTATTATTCTAGATTCACTAGTATATTTTATAAAAAAAAATCAAGATATAAATGAAGCAAATATTATTGAAATTGTAAATGGAAACACTGGTAAACTACTTAAATCTGAAAATGGTAGAGTTATTTTATATGGTGTAAATAAGAAAAAAATTAAAGCACATACTTTTAATCAGATTAAGTTAGTTGAGTCATTTGAAAGAAACGATATGGTTTTTGCAATTGGTCCTGCTGGAACAGGAAAAACATATACTGGAATAGCTATTGCAGTTAAAGCTTTGAAATCTAAGATTGTAAAAAGAATTATACTTACAAGACCTGCAGTTGAAGCTGGAGAAAATTTGGGTTTCTTACCTGGTGATCTAAAAGACAAATTAGATCCCTATATGCAACCCTTGTATGATGCTCTCAAGGAGATGATCCCTAATGAAAAACTAGAAGATTATATTAAAAGAGGGATCGTTGAAATTGCTCCACTCGCTTACATGCGAGGAAGAACTCTTGATAATGCATTTGTTATTTTAGATGAAGGACAAAACACTACCCATAACCAAATGAAAATGTTTTTAACTAGGATGGGGAAAAGTGCTAAATTTATGATCACAGGTGATCCTGGACAGATTGATTTACCTAGATCTGCAATTTCTGGTTTAAAAGAAGCTAACTTAATATTACAAAACATTGAAGGTATTGATATAGTTTATTTAGATGATAAGGATGTTATAAGACATAAAGTCGTGAAAAAGATAATTGATGCTTATAAAAAAACTGAACACGCTAACTAATGAGTAAGGTTCTATTAAACTCTAATTTTGTTTTTAAAAATCAATTAAATAAGTATGTTGGAAAGGTAAGAGATGTCTATGAAATTGATAATGACATTTTAATAATGATTGTCTCAGATAGAATTTCTGCTTTTGACATAGTGATGCCAAAAGGCATAACCTTTAAAGGTCAAGTTTTAAATCAAATTGCTACTGAAATGCTTGAGTTAAGCAATGATATAATTGATAATTGGCTTATTAATTCTCCAGATCCAAATGTTTCAATTGGTAAAAAATGTAATCCAATAAAAATAGAAATGGTTGTGAGAGGATATTTATCAGGTCATTCATATAGATTTTATAATAGTGGCAAAAGAAATCTATGCGGAAATATTCTTCCTGAAAATATGTATGAAAATGACAAGTTTAAATCTCCAATTATTACACCAGCTACAAAAGCAGAAAAGGGTTCACATGATGAAGATATTTCATCGAAATCAATTATTGATCAAAAAATATTGAGTAAAAAGGATTATGATTTTATACATGAAAAAAGTTTAGAATTATTTAAAAGAGGTACAGATTTGGCTGAAAAAAATGATTTAATATTAGTTGATACAAAATATGAATTTGGTTATGATTCAAACGGAAAAATAAATTTGATAGATGAAATTCATACTCCAGATTCGTCTAGGTATTTTTATAAGAATTCTTATGCTGAATTACAAAATAAAGGACTTAAACAAAAACAATTGTCAAAGGAGTTTTTTAGAGAGTGGTTAATGAAAAATAATTTTCAAGGAAAAAAGAATCAAGATATTCCTGAAATGACAGATGATGTTATAACTATGGTTAGTAAGAGATATATTGAATTATATGAGAAATTAATTGGAAAAAAGTTTTTTATAAATAAAAATGATAATGTAATTGATAGAATTAGAAAAAATCTAAATGAATTTATTTTTTAAGATTTTTAAAATATTATCTAAATTATAATTTCTATCAATCCACAGGTGTTCTTCAACTGAATTGTTTATCCATGTCATCTGTTTTTTAGCAAATCTTCTTGTATTTTTTTTTATTTCATCTATTGCAAAATCAATTGAATACTTATTATTGAAATGACCAAAAAGCTCAATATACCCAACTGTATTTAATGCTTTCCTATCTCTATATGGGTATAGTCTTCTAACTTCCCCAACTAAACCAGATTCAACCATTAAGTCAACTCTGTTATTTATTAAATTATAAATTTTTTTTCTTTCAGCATTCAAAACAATTGGGTAGTGGTTATATATACTTTTAATTCTGTTTGTTAAAAAAGAGGTGTAGGGTTTATTTGTGAATTCGATTACCTCCAAAGCTCTAATTAACCTTCTTGGATTATTTATATCAACTTTTTTATAATATTCTGGATCTTTATATTTTAGTGTTGATTGTAAATAACTAACACCCTTGTTATTTAAAATATTATTTAAATTGTCTCTTATTTCATTTGGTATTTTTGGAATATTATCAATGCCGTATATTATAGACTTAAGAAACATATATGATCCACCAACCAAAATTATATTATCGAATGATTTGAAAAGTTCTTTAATTAATTTATTAGCATCAATTGAGAAGTCATATATTGTATAGTCATCAAAAATTGATTTGTGTTGAATGAAATGATGTTTAACTTCATTTAATTCATTTTTTGATGGTACTGCCGTTCCTATTAACATTTCTTTATAAAATTGTCTAGAATCAAATGAAATTATTTCAGTTTTTAAAGATTTAGCTAAACATATTCCAAGTTTTGTCTTTCCAATTGCAGTTGGACCAGAAATACTAATTAAATTCTTTCTACTCATTACATAGTTTTAGTAGCTCAAGAGTTGCTTTAGCGTCATCCATAGCTCTGTGATGATTAAATAAATCTATATTAAACTCCTTACTTAATGATTTTAATTTGTAGGAACTTAAGTTTGAATATTTTTCTTTCATCATTTCAAGTGTGCACAATGATTTATTTTTTATGAATATTTTTTCCTTTTTAAATTCATTTTTTAAAACTCTAAGATCATATTTGACATCATGCCCCACGATTATAGAATCCTTTAAGAAATCATATATTTTTTTACTGTATGATCTAAAACTTTTAGATTTATATAGCTGTTTATTCTTAATTCCTGTTAATCTTTCAATAAATGGATCAATTTTTACAAATGGGTTAATTAATGATTGGAAAGTTTCTAAAACTCTTGATCCATCATATTTTATTAATCCTATTTCAATAATTTTTTCTTTATTGAAAACCCCTCCAGTAGTTTCTAAGTCTATAATTACAAACATTAACTTCTTGATCCAAAAATTAAACTACCAATTCTAATCATATTTGAATTATGTTTTATAGCAAGTTTATAATCATTACTCATTCCTAGAGATAAATATCTTAAATTTTGTAATCTATTAATTTTTTTAAAAAAATTTGAAAGAATTTTAAATTCATTCTCATTTTTAGATTTGTCAGCGGAGCCCATAGCCATTAGTCCAAGAACTTTAATTGACGAATATTTGTCTAAAAAACTATTAGAAAACAAATTATTTAAATCATCATAATCAAATCCAGTTTTTAATGGATCACTTGATATTTTTATTTGTAAAAGAAGATTGATAACCCTGTTGTTTTTAACTCCCTCCTTATTTATTTGGTTTAATAATTTTTCTGAGTCAACTGAATGAATTAGATGGACAAATGGAGCAATATATTTTACTTTGTTTCTTTGAAGTTTTCCAATCAAATGCCACTTTATATCTTTAGGAAGATTTAGCTGTTTTTTTACCAGTTCTTGTACTTTATTTTCTCCAAAATCTCTATGTCCTAAATCATATATTTCTTTTATTTTTTCTATAGGTTTTGTTTTAGAGACTGCAATAATTTTAACACTTTCTGGAACTGTATTTTTAAATAAATTAAAATTCATGCTTAATTTTCAATTATTTTTAAAATTTCTAAGGCTACTTTAAGGGCATTTCTACCTTTTTCAAAGGAGACTATAGGCTGATTATTATTGATAATTGAATAATAAAACTTATTATGTGACTCCTCTATAGATTTTATTTTTTTATTTTTAATATTTTCAATTAGAATCTCCTTTTCTACACCCTGAGAATCACATATTGTCATTGCATACTTATTATTTCCATCATAGTTTTTAATTTTTATAATTTCACTTGAACCACTATCAAAATCAACGGAAATATATGAGTCTTTTTGAAAAATTCTCATTTTCCTCATTTTTTTTAAAGATAATCTACTGGATGTGAGATTAGCAACACAACCATTTTCAAATTCAATTCGAGCATTAGCAATATCAGGTGAGGTGCTAATTATTTTTGTTCCATTGGCATTTATTTTTTTAATCTTAGAATCAACTAAAGACAAAACAATATCAATATCGTGTATCATTAAATCAAGTACAACAGAAACATCAGTTCCACGGGAAGGGTATGAGGATAGTCTATGAGATTCAATAAACTTAGGATCTAAAGAATCTTTGATATTTAAAAATGCTGAATTAAATCTTTCGACATGACCGACCTGACAAATTAAATTATATTTATTTTTTAATTTAATAAGATTTTCTGCTTGTTCTATCGTTGAAGTGATTGGTTTTTCTATAAATACATGTTTTTTTTCTTTTAAGAACTTAATTGCTGTTTTATAATGAAAAGATGTTGGATTAGATATTATAATTGAATCTGTCAAAGAGCTTATTTTTTCAACTTCTATAAATTTAATATTATATTTATCTTGAATAAACTTCACCCTCAACTTATCGGAATCATAAAAACCAACGAGATTAAAAAGTTTTGAGCTGCTTAAAAGCTTTATGTGAAATTCGCCAAGGTGACCAGCACCAATTACTACAATATTTAACATTCCTTTGCAAATTTACAATTATATATAATTAATTAATATTTTTATTTAATGTATGATTCACCAAAGCTAGTTGGATTAAGAAATGAATTAATTAGAATCTTAGCTAAAAAAGGAATTAAAAATAAAAAAATATTAGAAGCTTTTTATAAAATTCCACGGCATATGTTTATACATAAAGATTTTAAACTTTACGCATACAAAGACGAGGCATTTCCTATTGATGATAATCAGACAATTTCTCAGCCATTTACTGTTGCATTTCAAACTGAGCTGTTAGATGTCAAAAAAGATGATAAAATTTTAGAGATTGGTACAGGGTCTGGTTTTCAAACCTCAATTCTTGTATTCTTAGGTGCTAAAGTTTTTACTGTTGAAAGAGTTTACAGTTTATATAAAAAATCAAAAAAAATATTAAATGAAATTAATTTGAAACCTGAAAAAATTATTTGGGATGATGGTCACAAAGGATTTGATAATCTTTCTCCATTTGATAAAATTATAATTACTGCTGCATGTAAAAAACCTCCGCTTAACCTTTTAAAACAACTTAAAATTGGTGGGAGAATGGTTGTGCCAATAGGGGATTCAGTACAAAAAATGACATTAATTAATAGAATTAATGATAAAAAATTTGAAAAAAAAACTTTTGGTGATTATCGTTTTGTTCCAATGTTAAAAAACAAAAACTAATTAGATTTTTTAATTCTGTCGATTTTTACTTTATTTTCTCTTTTTTTAATCGCCTCTCTCTTGTCATAATTTTTTTTCCCTTTAACTGTGTAGACCTCAAGTTTAGCCAAACCATTATCGCTAATAAATAATTTTGTTGGAACAATAGTAGTTCCCAAATTATTGAGTTCTTTTTTTAATTTTAACAATTCTTTTTTATTAAGTAAAAGCTTTATTTTATTTCTTTGCTTTTCAAAAGAACTTGAATTGACATAATGTTCAATTTGGATATTATAAACATATAATTCATTATCAAAAAAAGCACAAAAAGATCTATCAATATTTGCTTTTTTTTGTCTTATTGACTTTATTTCTGATCCGTTTAAAACAAGTCCTGTAACATATTTTTTAATTAAAAAATATTTGAACTTTGCCTTTTTATTTACTATGTTGATTTTCTCTTGCACTAAGCAAAGTTAATAAGTATCTTGCATAATCAAATAATCTCATATGAAATCCGAAAAAATAATATTTGATTTAATAAGAAAAGAGGAAGAAAGACAGATAAATGGAATTGAACTAATTGCTTCAGAAAACTTTGTAAGTAAAGATGTCATGAATGCTGCCGGATCAGTCCTAACTAATAAATATGCTGAAGGATACCCAGGTAAAAGATATTACGGTGGTTGTGAGGTAGTTGATAAAGTTGAATCCATCGCAATAAATAGAGCAAAAGAATTATTTGGTGCAGAGTATGCTAATGTTCAACCTCATTCAGGAAGTCAAGCAAATGCTTCTGTTTTTCATGCATTTTTAAAACCAGGTGATAAGCTTCTTGGCTTTGATTTATCACACGGCGGACATTTAACCCATGGATCCAGCGTTAATTTTTCAGGAAGAATTTATAATACATCTTTTTATGGTGTTGAAAAAGAGACTGGTTTGCTCAACTATAATGATATTTATGAGACTGCAATTAAAGAAAAACCTCAAATGATTATAGCTGGAGCATCTGCATACTCAAGAGATATTGATTTTAGTAAGTTCAGGGAAATTGCTGATGAAATAGGGGCATTCCTTTTAGCTGATATTTCCCATCCTTCAGGCTTAATTGCAAAAGGTTTATTAAACGATCCAATTCCACATTGCCATGTTGTTACAACAACAACTCATAAAACGCTCAGGGGAGCCAGAGGTGGGTTAATACTAATGGGAAAAGACTATGATAATCCTTTCGGTTTAAAATATAAAAGTGGAAAATTAAAACCAATGTCTAACCAAATAGATATGGGTGTTTTTCCTGGAAACCAAGGCGGTCCCCTAGAGCACGTGATTGCTGCTAAAGCCATTGGGTTTGGAGAAGCTCTTAGCGATGAGTTTTTAAAATATATGGTTAGAGTAAGAAATAATGCAAAAACAATGTCAAAAGAGCTTTTAAATAAAAATTATAATATAATTTCAGGTGGAACAGACAATCACTTAATGTTGATTGATTTAAGAAATAAAAATATTACTGGAAAACAAGCTGAAGAAGCTTTAGTTAAAGCCGATATAACTGCAAATAAAAACATGGTACCATTTGATGATAAATCTCCTTTTATAACTTCGGGAATAAGATTTGGTACTGCAGCAATAACAACAAGAGGAATTGACAAAAAAGAAATTGTTGAAATCGTTAAGCTTATTGATGAAGTGATTGAAAACTTTAATAACGAAGTTGTCTTGAAAAAAGTAAAAACTAAAGTAAATTTTTTAATGTCCGGAAAGAAATTATTTAATTTTTAATAATTTTTACTTCAAATATTTTATTCCATCTTTTTCCGGTTACAAAAAAAGTTTTTCTTTTTTTATTGAATGCAATACCATTTAAGACATCTAAGTCAGCGTGTTGTTTTAAATTATTTCTTAAATCCCCAAAATTTATAATACCATCAACAGAACCAGTGGATTTATCAATTACTAAAACAACATCTTTATTAAACTGATACGTATTTGCATAAATCTTATCATCTACAATTTCTAGTTCATTGATATTCATAACTTTTTTTTTGTTTGTTACTACTTCAATATTTCTAATCTCCTTATATGAATAAGGATCAATAATCCAAATCTTTTCAGTCCCATCAGATTTATATAAAAATTCTCCATCGTTTGCGAGACCCCATCCTTCTAAACTTTGATCGTAATTAAAAGAACTTTTCATGTTCATGCTATTTAAGTCGTAAATAAATCCAATTTTATTTTTCCACGTAAGTTGAAAAATTTTATTTTCGAAGATGGTTAGGCCTTCTCCGAAATATTCATCATCTAAAAACCTAACATCGATTAATTTGTTGTTGAAAATATCAAACTTTCTCAATGA
>JBELHE010000033.1:0-17158 GCA_042091575.1 Cryomorphaceae bacterium | reverse complement strand
TATCATTTATCGAGGAAAATTGAGCTTGAACAGGAAGAGGTTTAAAATCAAAAAAATCTGTTTTATTAATTAATACAGCGCTTTCAAATGTATTTACAGAAAGTCGTAAAGCATTTTCAAGGCTCTCCTCACCATAAACTTGTTGTACATCTAAAGAGGCAAATATGTCATACTTCTCAAACTTGTCTTTTAAATCAGGGACTTGCTGAGAGGAGCATGAAAATCCTCTTAAAGGAAATTGCATCCCATAGTTATAATAAGCCAATACAATATCTTTAGAGCCATTGTCATCAAAGTCATCATAAAATACCTCGAATGGCTCTTCTACATTTGCTTTATATTTATAGTTCAAACCTAAGTTCCCAACAACTATATCAGGGAGATTATCATTATTTAGGTCTGAAACTTCAACGCTGTACCACCACCCAGTCGAAGAACATCCCAAATTCGTATCTAATTCTGTTTTAAGAAAATTTCCACCTTCATTTTTTAAAATTGTAATTGGCATCCACTCTCCAACAACTACAATATCAGTATCTCCATCGCCATCGTAGTCAAGCCATTCTGCATCAGTAACTAAACCCAGATCTTTAAGATCCGTTTGATTCGTTAACTCAGAGAATTTTCCATTCTCATTAATTAATATATAACTTGATGCTGGTTCAGGGTAATTCCATGGTATCATTCTAGATCCAACGAATAAATCCAAATCTCCATCATTATCATAATCAAAAGGTTTTACAGTAGCTCCACTCTCATAAATTTCTGGAAGAAACTCTCTTTCAAATTCAAAATTACCATTACCATCGTTAATATATAGCCTATCTAAGTAAGCGCTTGAATTTGGAGCAAATTCATTGCCTCCAGTAACTACATATAGATCTTGATCTCCATCATTATCTGAGTCAAAGAAAACAGCATCAACATCTTCTAAAGACCTATGTCTTTGAAGTATCTCATTTTGACTTTCAATAAATGTTTGATCTTCTAATTGAATATAAATTGAGGCATTTTGACCTGAAGCTCCACCAACAAATAAATCCTCCAATCCATCACCATTGACATCACCTTTACTCAGAGCTGGACCAAGCTGAGATAGCTTGTGAGGTAGTAACACTTGTTTCTCATAGTCATCAAAATAATTTTCTTTATGTGAATGTTGTAAAGTCAGTTTATCTTCAGTGAATATTGTAGGCTTTTTTAACTCATTTTGGGTTTTGGTTTTGGCTTTCTTTTTTATCTCGTGAAGCTTGTTTGTTTTTGGACTATAGATTGTTTGAATTTTCTGATCTGGCCACTCAATAACAATACTATCAACTGAGTTATATTCACCTAATCCAAAATGGACTATGTCTTCACTATTTGAATAAATACCTCTAACATTAGTTGTTTCAAAATACTGAAAGTGATCGTCTTTATATAAAGAAACTTTAGTTCCGAAAGTAGGTTTATTGTCTTTTAATTTTAATCTTATAAAATTGTTTTCACTCTTTTCTGAGTTATTTCTGTAAACATATGCTTGCTCATTCACATTATTTACAACTAGGTCTAAGTCTCCATCATTATCCAAGTCAACATATGATGCTCCATGAGAAAATGATGGCTGATTTAATCCAGAGTTTTCTGTGATATTTGAAAATTCAAGATTTCCATCATTTTTGTAATAATAATTTTTAAGTTTTTGAGATGGCATTATATCTAATAATTCCTGTAAATCAACTACATCCCAAAGGCTTATGTCTGTATCATCAGGATTATTAATAATGTATTCATTGATTTTTTTGGATACAATGTCTGATATTTTCTTATCTGCATCAGTGTTTCTTATATCTCTCAATAGCCCATTTGTAATGTAGATATCTTTATTTCCATCATTATCAAAATCAGCTACTAGACTTGACCAGCTCCAATCTGTTGCAGCTGTTCCAGTTAATTGAGCAACATCACTAAAAGTATTGTTCCCATTATTGAGCTGCATTGTATTAAACATGTATTGATAATGACCTCCCCCTTTTACTACATTCCAAAATGAATCAGGGTTCATTCCACTCATATTAGATTTTAATCTAAAGTTATCTTCCGCAGTCATGTCAAGAACCATTAAATCTAGATGAGAATCGTTATTTATATCAGCAGCATCGACACCCATACTGTAAAAAGAGGTGTGTCTTAAAGAGGATTCCGTTTTGTATGAAAAAGATCCATCTTGATTATTGAAATATAAAAAATCAGGAGCATCAAAATCATTAGCAACATATATATCTGCCCATCCATCTTTATTAAAATCACCTATAACAGCTGCGTTTGGAAATCCAGCTCGATCTAATCCAGCAGCTACTGTTACGTCAATAAAATAATCTCCTTTATTTTCAAATAATTGTAGATTATACTCTGGAAGAGTCATATCAGTACCGAAAAAAGGAGAAAAATTTCCTGTGTTTGGAGGATGATTTAAAAGATATAAGTCTAAAAGTCCATCATTATTATAATCAAAAAACACAGCATGTCTTGTTCTTCTATCAATATCTACACCCCATTTCTCTGAGGATTCTTTAAATTTAAATCCACCCTGATTGATGTATAGTTTATTTTTTCTCAGTATAGGTCTGTCATCATACAGCTCACAACTAACATATATGTCTAATAAACCATCATTATTAATGTCTGCAACAGTTACACCCGTTGACCAAGATCCATTATTGATAATTCCTGACATTTTAGTTTTGTCTTCAAATTGGAAATTTCCTAAATTTCTGTAAATCTTATCATCAATCATATTAGCAGCTAGAAATATATCATCCAAGCCATCATTATCAAAATCTCCAATACCAACACCTGCTCCACCATAATAATTTGCATATAAAAAAATACTATGTTCTTCAGTATCAATTAAATCATTAGAAAAATTAATCCCTATTTTAGAATTATCAAGTAAAGTAAATAAAGGTTCTTGAGAACTTGAAAAAAAGGAAAAAATTAGAATATAAGATGTTATTAATCCCCTCATATAAACAAAAAAGGGAGGACATAATCCTCCCTTAAATATAATTATAATAAACTATAGTTCATTATTTATCCCACCAAACTGGTGTAGTGTACTCATCAGGACCTTGTGCTGCGTTAGCTGCACTATAATTTTCAGGATTGTTAACTGACTCACTAGGTGGATAGATCATTCTTATCATAAATTGTCCATTTGTATAACTTGCAGGATGTCTAGTAGGTGAGATATCTGGGAAACCAGATCTTCTCCAATTAGCATATGCTTCATATTCATTAAAATAAGTAGCAATAAAGTACTGATCCATTACTTGTTCCCATCTTTCAGCTACAGATCCTCCAGTTTTATAAGCACCTGGGCCAGCTAAGAAAGTAGAAATTTCTGAGGCAGTAATTGCAGTCATATCAGGGTAAAGTTGATTTAACATCTTCATCCCAGCGGTTACTCCAGCTTCATAATGAGCTTTATCAGACGATGAGATCCAACCTCTGATTGCAGCTTCTGCTTTTAAAAACTCTACTTCAGCATAAGTTTGCATAACCATTGGAGCAGTTATAGACTGTAATTCAGTTGCAGCCATAGCATAGATATCAGTATCTCCACGAGCTGGAACAGTATTACCGTCTAAATCTTTGTAAGCGTCTCCTTTTAATCCATTTCTCATACCAATTAGATTTCCAACCACTTGACTTTTATCACTAGCTCTCATAAATAATCTAGTTTTTCTTGGATCTCCATTCATTCTACTCATAAATGATGTACTAATCCTTGATCCTTGATCAGCCATAAAAACTTCACCATGACCATTTCTTGAACCAGAAACACCATCACCATGTTTTATAGAAGCAATATGAGCATTTGAAGACATAGTACCAAGTCCAATAGCTTTGACAGCCCAAGCTTGAGCTGTTGCAGCATCAGCTGCAGTCAACCTCATTGCAAGTCTTAGCATTAATGAATTACCAAAGGCTTTCCAATGAGCAGCTTTTCCATCAAATACAATATCAGCTGTGCCCCAATCAGAATCTCCACTAATTTGACCAACAGCCTCCTCAAGTTCTTTTAACATATCCATATAAATGTCTTTCTGAGCATCATACTTTGGCTTCAAAATACCTGTAGTGTAACCCTGTCCAGCTTCGCTGTAAGGTATATCACCATAAGTATCAGTAAGTCTGTGATAAATAAAAGCTCTAATGATTCTTGCTATACCCATATTCGTGCCTGAATCACCTTCATTTGTTAATTGAGAGATTATATCTTCAACGTTTTTAACTTGTTGAGGGTATCCTCTTTCCCACAATGCATGAGTCCATTGATCATTTCTGTCATAGGTATCACCAGCCCACCAGTTAGCATCAGCATGATGCTGAACAATTGCTGAGTTGTAAATCATACTGTTTCTCCAGTTCTCGTATCTCTCACCACTAACCTTTGTTAGTAAATAAGTGACCTTATTTGCTGTATCAATCTGTGATAATGAATTTGGATTGATGTTCATTTCTTCAAATCCTCTATCAAACTCACATGAGTTAAATAAAAAACCTAAAGCAAAAAATGTAATTAATATCTTTTTCATTTTTATTTATTTAAAATTTAAGATTAACGCTAACTCCTACTGTTCTTGGAACAGGCATTCCCCAGTATTCCAAACCAGTATTTCTACTACTCGCATTATATGCAGATTCTGGATCTATATTTTCTACATCATTTGATATAAAGAATAAATTTTTACCTATCAAGGAAACACTAGCCGACTGTATAAATGTCCCGTCTAAGGCACTTGAGGGAACAGTATATCCTATACTAAGTTGTCTAAGCCTCATATAGTCAGAAGTATAAATTCCAGATTCAGCAGCATCATTGTATCTGTTCCAGTAATTTTGTTGTTCTTGAACGGACAATGATTGTGATACAGGAGTTCCATCTTCCATAACACCATTAGGTACAAATCCAGCTTCTCTTCCGCCAGTAGGTACCGTCATTTTGTGTAAACCTCTACCAAGCATTTCTAGATTAGTACCAGAGTACATAGATCCACCTGATTTTCCTTCAATTAAGAAACTTGCATTGAAGTCTTTATATCTGAACGAAGCTCCAATACCAAGCTGTTGTGGAGCAATACCAAATCCTAAAATTTTTCTGTCATTATTAATTTTTGGTCTTGGGTATCCAGCTTCATTTTCGTGGACAATATTTCCAGATCCATCTCTTACAAAAGAAGTTCCAAATAATGCTCCCATTTGTTCACCAACTATGTGAGTAACTGCAATACCCATTGGTCTAGGTTGATCAAGAGAAATATTTCCACCTGTATCGTTAGTTGCAACAACTTCACTGTTATTATTAGTGTAGTTAAAACTAAGTTCCATAGCAAAATCATCGGTAACAATTGGTTTTACTTTTAGTAAAAGCTCGATACCTGAGTTGGTTACATTTCCTAAGTTTGCTAAAGCACTGCTGTAACCAGATGTTTGAGATGCACTAACACCAACAATATCACCAATAGTTTCGTTATCATAGTAAGTAGCATCAAGAGAAAGTCTATTATCAAACATTCTTAAGTCCACACCAACCTCAGTTTCATTTTTTTGAAATGGTGTAATTTCTGAGTTAGGAATTTGGTTACCACTTATCGTTCCCATTGGATTGCCTAAATGAGGATTTCCAAGGATAGAATATGTTAAACTTAATCGATATGGATTATCTGCACCACCGGCAACTTGAGAATAACCACCTCTAAGCTTTAAAAATGATATATTTTCACCCAAGTATAAAACATCAGATAAAACTGCTGATAAACTAACTGAAGTATATAAATCATTATTCGGAGATTTCTTACCAGCTAATGATAAAGTTGAGAACCAGTCATTTCTAGCAGTTACTGTTAAAAATGCCCAATTATCATATCCGAATTCAGCAGATCCCAGAGCAGAATTGATTCTTTTCTTTGAAAAACCAACTGAGCCAGATTTCTGAACTGTATTTGAGTAAGAAATTATTCCTGGTACAATAAAATCATCACCTCTGGCATAAACATTACTGCTTTCCGAAGTACTTGTTGCAACACCAACAAATGCAGTAACCTGTAAATCTTCAGCTAGAGTTAAATTGTCAGTACCAATAAGTAAGTCAGCATCATACTGTTTGGAAGTTTGTTTATTTTCATTGATTTGACCTAATGGCTTGTAACCAGTTCCGTAAGGTTCTGACATTACTCTATGAGCATCAAATCTATCCATACCTACTTGACCACGTACATACAAGTAGTCTGCTAAATCCCATCTTAAATTTGATGAAGCAATAACTCTTTCTTTCTCTAAGTCATTGATAAACATATTTTGAGCAAACCATGGATTTTGGACAAAACTACCTGATGTAAATTTATACTCTGTTAATCCATCATCCTGTGTTCCATTTCCATTGGGTCCTTTTGCCCAATTTATATCAACAGATGGAGAATATTGTTTGGTAGTCCAGTTTGCATTTCCTGGTGCATCGGATAACCTTGGGTTTCCAGATTGGTCTTCAACAATATACTTAATGTTAGCATTAAGAGTAATATTCTTGCCAATATTTTGGGTTGTATTAAGACCTAGTGAATTTCTATCTAATGAAGAATTTGGAGAAATATCATCATTATCCATTTGAGTAAATGAATATCTTGTATTTCCAGTGTCACTCGACGTAGATAGTGAAATTGTATTAGTTAAAGTTGTACCTGTTCTGTAAAATTTATCTGAGTTATCACCTTGATAAACATAGGGTCTACTAATTCCATCTGCTTGAGGAACAACTTGACCTGACATTAGTCCACCCCAGGAACTGTAAACATAATCCATTGCAGCATCTGCAGAAGCTGGAACAACTCCACCTGATCCTGAACCATAAATTGTTTGAGGGTCCCAAATACTATTATTTAACATATCGAACTGGGCAGTTGAATTAATTTCAATTCCAACACCTTCTGACCCTAGTCCGTTTTTGGTTGTAATGATTATGACACCATTAGCAGCTCTCGAACCATATAGTGCAGCTGCTGCTCCACCTTTTAGTACAGAAACCGATTGTATTTCATCAGGGTTAATACTTGAGATACCATCTCCAAAATCAGTACCACCCCACATACCAGCAGCACCAAGATTACTATTATTAATTGTAATACCATCAACAACATATAGAGGTTGATCATTACCTCCTAATGAACTTGATCCTCTTATTACAACTCTTGAAGAACCTTTAGCTCCCATTGCACTTCCTGTTATATTAACTCCTGCAACTTTTCCTTGAAGAGCATTAATAGCATTGGTAGAAGGATTAGAACTCATTTCATCTCCATCAACCTCAGTTACAGAATAACCTAGAGCTTTTGTATTTCTTTTAACACCAAGAGCTGTTACAACTACCTCATCCAAGGCATTGTCCGGTTCTAATGAAACATTGACTGATGCTGATGTTCCGACTACAACAGACTGAGAAGTATATCCAACAAAGCTGTAAACTAGGGTGTCTCCCTGAGAGGCATCTATTGAATAATTACCATCAAAATCTGTAGAAACTCCAATTGAAGTTCCATCGACTAAAACAGTAGCACCAGGTAAGGGTACACCATTTTCATCTGATACAGTACCAGAAATTTGTTGAGCATATGCAGATATAGTTAGTGCAAAAAACAACAAAAAACTAGTACAAATCTTAAAGATTTGTGTTTTCATAAGGTTTTAATTTTTGTTTATTAACCACTAAATTAGGTATTTAATTATGAAGTTCGTAATAAAAGGCTTAATATTTTATCATTATAATAATTAGAAAAACAGTAAAATACTATATATCAATATGTTATATTTTATTAATGTTAAATTAACATTAAAGAAGTAGTATTTCATCTACAAATAGCCATGCAGGTTCCCCCTGAGCAGGATGTCCTTTAGGAAGATTTTTATTACTTACAACTTTAAGTTTGACCTTACTAATACTTGAATTTACAGGTATTTTATAAATCTTTTTTGGGCTATATTTTTCATTATCAACGACATCAATTGATTTACTGTAAATCAATTTTTCAATAACACCCGAGATATCATATAATTCTATTTTTGTTGGAAATAAAATATAGGACCCATATACACTCAAGCATGAAATTCCAATTTCGTTGACTTTTTCTGAAATAGAAAATTCAGCAATTAAATCACCTGCGTTGTTTTGAGAAGAATTATTTGGTGTAGATTTTAAAAAGCCATACCAATTTCCTTCACCAAAATTATTTGTTCCTAAACGATTATCAGATAAAAGATTTTTACCTGTATAGGGCTCAACAGGACTTGAATATAGTTTAAGATCATTAATTTTATCAGCAACTTTCAAATAATTAATTTCTTTTATTGCACTCGACTCAAAACCACTTTTAAATGATTTAAATTTTATTGTTGATGATTTTTTTATGATAATTGGATTCTCGTAGATTACAGAAATGCTATCTGGATCGTTACCGTTTAATGTATATCTATAAGTAGGGTTACTTATGTCATTCATTACTTCAATTTTCAGGGAGTCTGAAAATAAAGTTTTAGTCTCATTATTTAATCTTGGGGTTTTTAAAGGAATATTAGATGCGAATTCATCAAGTGAAATTCCAAAATATATTTTATTATTAGAATAATTAGTAATCTGATCAATATTTTTTTTATCGGTTAAAGTATTGTACGCATATACTCTTTTTAAATTTGGGTTTATCATCAATTTCTCAAAAACATATGAGTTAACTTTATTATTACTAATTATCAATGTCTGTAAATTATTTGGTAAAAAATCAATTATTTTATCAAAATTTGTTGAGGTATTATTTAGGTTTAAATAACTTAAATTTTCAAAAGATTTTAACGTTTTTAAAGCAATTGAACTTAAATCAGTTCCTGAAAAATCAAGTCTTTTAATATTCTTATCAACTTTGGATAATAAATTCAAATCTTTTTGTTTTAATTTCTCACCTGTATATTTAATATCAATAAAGTTTGATTCATTGCTGACTCTTTCAATTCTGAATTTATTTTCAATAAGATTGATCAAGTTGTTTATTTTAGGTGGATCAACAGTTAGAGTTTTTTTTGGAAGAAAATTTAAAATCTTTTTTGAAAAATCATCTTCATTAATATTTCTGTAATTGTAAAAATCTACACCCTCTTCAATCCAAAATTTAATTATTTGAATCTCATTTTCACTTAATTGACTATTACCCTCAGGCGGCATATGCATTTTATCATCCAAAGGAAGATTTAAATATGTAAATAATCTACTATCATATGGGGATTTTGATTTAATTATTTTTCCTTTTTCACCACCAATCAGAATCTTATCAATTGAAGTTAAAACAAGATTGCCTTTGCTTTTACCAGTATTGTGACATTTCACACACTTTGAATCCAAAATTGGAGATATTACGCTATTATAAACATGAATACTATCATAACTAACAATTTGGATTTGTTTTTCAAATTCTGGTAGTTTTAAATAATCTTTTCCGTGTGTCAACGACCCCCCATTGTGGCCAGTAATTATCAATAATATTGTAGAAAGTATGAAAGAAGACAAAATATGATTGTATGCTTTTTGATTTTTGTGCATGTATAAAACAAGACCTATTAGAACGGTAGTAGCAATTGCCAAAAACATATGCCTATCTACAAGAATACTGTCATAATCTCCATTTAAATGAAGAATATATCCAAAAACAGATGTGATAATTGAAGTTATAAAGGAAAATAATAAACCTAACCTTACAGCCGGATCAAAATTTGATTTCAAATATTTTTGGGAAATAAACAAAAGAAAAGTAAATAAAAAAGCACCTATTGGTAAGTGTAATACTACAGGATGAAAATTACCTAAATATTTAATTATTTCTTCCATTATATTTTGTACGATGAATCAATTAAAACAGAGTCGTTTTTATCATCTGTTAAAGCAAAATTAAATCCCTTTTTCAAACTATATCCAGCATAATCACCAGTTTTACTTAAAGCAATAAAACCAACTTGCAAATATTCCCATTCAGGTCTATTTTTGTGTAGATTAGAAATCCTGTTAACAACCTCTTTACATGCTTCCATCGGGGACATTCCGTTCCTCATACATTCAACTACCATAGCACTTCCTGCAGTTCTAATTACTGCCTCACCTAATCCTGTAGCCGCTGCTGCTCCGATATCATTATCAAGAAAAAGACCAGCACCAATTATAGGAGAGTCACCAACTCTTCCATGCATTTTCCATGCTGCTCCGCTTGTAGTACATGCACCAAATAAATTATGATCAGAATCAATTAAAAGCATACTTATTGTATCATGATTTTCAATATTAATGACAGGTTTATATTCAGATTTATTTAACCAATTTTCCCAATCTTTTTTTGATAGGTCAGTTAATAAATTTTCACTTTTAAAACCATTTTCTATTGCAAAATCATAAGCTCCTTTTCCAGATAGCATAACATGTGGTGTTTTTTCCATAACTAATCTTGCAACTGAAATCGGGTTTTTAATATTTTCTAAAAAACTTACTGATCCACAATCATTTTTAGAGTTCATAATGCATGCATCAAGTGTTACTTTTCCGTCTCTATCAGGCAATCCACCATATCCAACCGATCTTTCATTAGGATCATTTTCAGAGTCTCTAACGCCATATTCAACTGCAGTTAATCCGCCTTTGCCATCGTTTAATTTTTTCCATGCTATCTTATTAGCATTGATTCCATGTTTCCATGTAGATATAATTCTTGGAACAGACTTTACAACAGGATTGTTTTTATTTGATAAACTTATAATCGTTGATGCTGACAAAGAGCCATATATAGAATTTTTTAAAAAATTTCTTCTAAACATAATTAAGATGTTATTTTTCCAACTTCTCTAGTTCCAGCACCTTTGACTTTAGTCAAATTATCTCCAAGATCATACCTTGCATTTTCGCCCATCTTCTCTAGTTTATTAACTATTTCAGGGTAATTGTTTAATACATTATTTAATTCTTTAGGATCAATCTTTAAATTATATAATTCATTTTCAGAAACAATATTTTGATCGTATTTCACTGGAATACCATCTTTCCCACCAGGCCTACCATTTAGCGATCTATATGATCTTGGAAAATAAAGTTTCCAATCTCCAGATCTCACTGCATGAAGCTCATTTTGCTTGTAATAAAAAAATAGTGCTTCGTGGGGACTTTTGTTAGTTTCTGATGTTAGCAAAGGCCAAATATTTTTTCCATCAATTTTATTTGAAGATAGTTTTGAGTTGGTCAAATTAGCAAAAGTTGGCAGCCAATCTATTCCCATCAAGGGTTCATCAATCACAGTCCCAGCGCTTATTTCATGAGGATATTTTACAATACAAGGTACTCTTTGACCTCCTTCCCAAGCAGTTCCTTTACCTTCTCTATAAATTCCTGATTCTCCTGCATGTTCACCATACGAGAGCCAAGGACCATTGTCAGATGTAAATACAACAATAGTATTTTCTGATATACCATTTTTTTCTAAAGCATCTAAAATTCTTCCCACTGAAAAATCAATTTCAGTAATTACATCAGCATATAACCCTTCTCCAGTGCTTCCGTTAAAATCAGAGGAAGCAAAAAGAGGAACATGTGGTTGAGGATGAGGTATGTATAAGAAAAAAGGATTGTTTTTATTTTCATTTATAAATCTTATGCTTTCATCAGTAATTCTTTTTGTTAAATCAGATTGATCACTTAATGTCTCTATTGGTTTTTCATTTCTATACAACATTAAATCATCAGGAAATGCATTTGGAATTTCTGGATGAAATGGCCACATATCATTAGAAAAAAGAATTCCAAAAAATTCATCAAAACCGTGTCTTGTAGGTTTAAATTCATCAGCATCTCCTAAATGCCACTTGCCAAAAATTCCAGTCTTATACCCATTTTCTTTTAACATTTCTGAAATCAACAATTCATTTTCATTGATACCTCTTTTTGAATTAGGTCCAAATGCTCCATTAATACCTATTCTATTAGAATACGCTCCAGTAAGAATTGCAGCTCTTGAAGCTGAGCATACTGCTTGGGATGAATAATATGAGGTTAATTTAGCACCACTTAAAGCCATTTCATCTAGAAATTGGGTATTAATAAATTTTGAACCATATGAGGACAAATCTGCATAACCCAAATCATCAGCAAGAATAAAAACAATATTTGGCTTAACTTTTTTTTGTTTATCACATGAAATTAGGGATACACCAATTAAAAATCCATAAAGTAATAATTTAATTTTTTTCATATTAATCATTTATTATTTTCAAAGCTTCACCTACTTTTTTTACAGGAAATTTACAAGAATTATTCACACATACATAAATTAAATTTTCTCCATTAACATATCGGTTATTAATTAAATGTTCCTTAGAATCTTTTCTCGAGGCAGCAATTAAAACATTAGGTAAATATTTAGATTTGAATTCATTAGACATCTCATAAGCATCTTTTCCAGTCACAACAATTTCATAAAAGTTCTTTGAGTAACTTAAAACAACACTAAGCCAATTCATGTAATCCAATGGTTCAGATATTATCTTGTTTATAGCAGACTTTATCATCAATTCTCCTTTATTTAAATAATCTCTATTTCCTGTGTAATGGGAAAGCATAAATAGATTATTACACATAACTGAGTTTGCTGAGGGAATAACACCATCTCTTAAATCAATAAAATTTCCTGTGAATAATAATGATTGATCAGAACTAAATTTGAAAAAACTTGAATTTTTGTCTAAAAAAATTTCAATTGATTTAATTGTTAAAGCTTCTGCTTTTTCTATCCATTGATAATTGTAAGATGATTGGTATAAATCTATATATGATGAAATTAGATAACTATAATCTTCCAGGAATTGAATTTTCTCATTTGAAATTGATAACGATCTTTTAATATTTAATTTATCGTCAATTAAATTATCTTCGATTGCTTCTGCAATCTCTAATGCCTTTTTTAAATATTTTTTATCTCCTGTAGCTTCATAAGCATCATTAAGCCCAATTACTGTCAATGAATTCCAAGATGTAATAACTTTTTTGTCAATTTCTGGTTTGACTCTTTTTTCACGCATTTCATTTAAATCACTTAGAGATTTGGATAATATCTTTTCTAACTTGTCATTGGAAATTTTGAATTTTTTTGTGAAATATGAATTATCTTTTTTTCTTTTTAAGATATATTTGTCCATTTCCCAATATCCTAATTCGTTGATATTAAAATATTCTGAAAAAAGTTCATAATTATCTTTAAGTATATTTTTAATTTCATTTTTATTCCACACATAAAAATCTCCCTCAACTTTTTTGTTATTAATTTCAGTTATTGCAGATATACTAGAATAAATTAGATTTTCACTAGAGGTTAACTCTCGTTCTAAAAAATTAAATATTTTTTCAATCTGATCTTTATATAGTAAGTCGTTATTTGATTTATAGGCTTTTGAAAATATTGAAAGCATTTGAGCATTGTCATAAAGCATTTTTTCAAAATGAGGAACATGCCAAATTGAATCAACAGTATATCTGTGTAGTCCCCCACCAACATGATCATTAATACCTCCGAAAGCAATATTTTTTAATGTGAGATTAACATGATTTTGATATTTTTTTTCGTCAAACTGATAGCCTGCACGAAGAAAAAAACCAAGCATTGATGGTAAATGAAACTTTTGTGAGGTTTTTAATCCTCCATTTATTTGATCAGTAAATTCAAAAGATGAGGATGCTATATCTTTTATTTTATCAAAAAGTTCGTCGCTTTCCATCTTAACTTGAATCAAGTTTTCAGCCTGAAGTCCCTTTTTAAGCCTATTTGCATAAACTTGAACATCACCAGGTCTTGCTTTAAAAAGATCATTAATTTGAGATAAAACACCCATCCAGTTATTTTTTGGTAAATAGGTTCCTCCCCAAATTGGAGAACCATCAGGCAGAGCTATAATATTCATTGGCCATCCACCACTTCCTGTCATCAAAACCAAAGATTTCATATATAATTCATCAACATCTGGCCTTTCTTCTCTGTCTACTTTTATATTAATAAAATTAGAGTTCATAACTTCTGCAACTTCAGAATTACTGAAAGTTTCTTCTTCCATCACATGACACCAATGACAAGATGAATATCCAACGCTTATCAGAACAAGTTTATTTTTCTGTTTAGCTAAATCTAAAGCTTCAGAACCCCATGGCATCCAGTCTACTGGGTTAGTTGAGTGCTGTTTTAAATAAAGACTTTTTTGATTAGCTAGTTTATTCATTCTTTCTTGTGACAAAATAAATGTTGAAAACATCAACAAAATAGAAAAACTAAATATTTTTTTTGTAAACATCAATTAAATTAATGAATTGAAAATTAATTCCTAATTTACTATATAATTTATTAAAAAAAATCTACTGAAAAAACTAGTATTACCATTTCTGTTGTTTTTTTTAAGCTGTGTCAACAATGAATTAGACAGACCAAATATTTTATTTATAATGTCTGATGATCATACATCACAAGCATGGGGAATTTATAATGGAATTTTGCAAGACTATGTAAAAAATGACGGTATCAAACGGCTTGAAAAAACTGGTGTTGTGCTTGAAAATTTATTTTGTACTAATTCAATTTGTGTTCCAAGTAGAGCCTCTATACTTACTGGTCAATATAGTCATATTAATGGTGTTTACAATTTGCCAGATGCATTAGACCCAGACTCATTAAACGTAGCTAAAATTCTTCAAAAAAATGGTTATCAAACTTCTTTGATTGGAAAATGGCATTTAAAGAAAGAGCCTTCTGGGTTCGATTATTACAAGGTTCTTCCTGGTCAAGGTTTATATAATGACCCTTATTTTAAAACTAGTGAAAATTGGGAAGATGGAAACAGAGGAGGTGTAAAAGAAAAGGGGTTTTCTGCTGATATAATAGGTGATAGTTCTGTTGATTGGTTAAAAAAAATGGATACGGGTAAGCCTTTTTTTATGATGACTCATTTCAAAGCTACTCATGAGCCTTTTGATTATCCTAAAAGACATAAATCATTAAACAAAAATATTATATTTCCTGAACCTAAATCTCTATATGAATTTGATTCAAAAGAATCTGGCAGATCTCATATTGGCCAAATTGTTGAAAATCTTACCGAAAGATGGCAAAATGATTTAAGTAATGATGTTCGAAGATATCCGGGTAACCCAGTTAATATAGAAAATTTAACAAGAAAAGAAATTCGTTCAAAAACATATCAGAAGTTTATTAGGGATTTTCTTAGAAGCGGTGCAGCAATTGATGATAATATTGTGAAAATTTTAGATTATCTAGAAAAAGAAGGTCTAATTGATAATACTGTAATTATATATACTTCGGATCAAGGTTATTTTTTAGGTGAACATGGCTACATGGACAAAAGGTGGTTTTATGAAGAATCCGCAAGAATGCCTTTTGTAATTTCTTACCCAAAGTTATTTAGGCAAAATAAAAGATTAAGTGATTTAATATTAAACATTGATATTCCATCACTATTTTTAGATTTAGCTAAAATTGAAGAGCCAAAAAGCTTTCAAGGAAAAAGTTTTAAAAATAACTTGATTGGTGAAAAATCAAAAAAAAGAGATTTCATTTATTATAGATATTGGCAACATGAAATAAAAAGACCTGCTCATTTAGGAATTAGATCCAAAACCCAAAAATTGATTTATAATTATGGAGATGGGCTTAATAAATCTGGTGTTGATATAGAAAAAACTATTCCATCATGGGAATTTTATGATTTAAGTATAGACCCTGTGGAAAACAAAAACAGAATTAATGATATTAATTACAAGGATGCAATAAATAATCTTAGAAAACAGCTTATCATTGAGAAATCATTGGTTAAAGATTATGAACTAGAAATACCTAACCCATGAAATTTAAACTTTTTATTTCATTTATTTTTTTTTCATATTTAAGTGTTTATTCTCAAAATTCTTCCACTATTGATAGCTTAATTAATAATTCTATAAAATTAGAAGCATTTCCTAGTGCTCAATTGTATATTAAAAAAGGAGATTTTATATACAATAAATCTTACGGTTATCACACTTATGATTCAATTGTTGAATTAAAAAATGATCATATTTATGATTTAGCTTCAATTACTAAAACTATTGCAGGAAGTTTAGCAATAATGAAATTAATTCAAGACTATAATTTTGATATTAATTCCCCAATTAAAAAATATTTAAAAGATTTTAAAGGAAATGAACTTGGAGATTCCAAAATTAAAAATCTATTAAGCCATACTGCAGGATGGCAACCATATATAAACCATCCATTGACTTTATTGAAAAAAAATGGTAATCTTAAAAACAGATTTTTATCAGTAAAGAAAAAATCTAATAATTTATCTTTTTCAAAAAAATTATTTATAAAAAGCAGCTTTTACAGGGTTATAAAAAAGAGAATAAAAAAAACTGAGCTTAAAGATGTTGGTCAGTATAAATATTCTGGGCTTTTTTTCTGTTTAATTCCTGAGCTTATTAAAAATATTAGCGGAACTGATTTTGAAAATTACTTAAACAGTTCGTTTTATAAGTTTTTAAATTCCACTTTAACATTTAATCCGCTAAATAATCACGATTTAAGTAAAATAGTTCCTACTGAGATTGATATGATATTTAGAAAAGAATTAGTTCATGGAACAGTTCATGATGAAACAGCAGCTTTAATGGGTGGTATATCGGCAAACTCTGGTCTTTTTTCCAATGCTGAAAGTATAGCCAATCTTTTCTTTCACTTGATGAAAGAAAATAATTTCATGATAAAAAAAAATATTTTTCAAATGTTTACTAAAAATCATATACACAATGACCAATTAAATAGGAGAGGATTAGGTTTTGATAAAACTAGATTGATTGCAAATGGAAGTAAAAAATATCCACACTCAAAACTTTCAGAATACAGCTTTGGGCACACTGGTTTTACTGGAACAATGTACTGGGTTGACCCTAAAAAAGAATTAATAATTGTCTTTTTAACTAATAGTGTATATCCGTCAAGAAAAAAAAACAAGCTTGGTGAAATGAAAGTCAGGGAAAAGCTTTTAGATCTGATTCTTTAATCGCGTGAGT
>JBELHE010000032.1:0-17280 GCA_042091575.1 Cryomorphaceae bacterium | reverse complement strand
GAAAGTTAGAATAAAATTAGAAGCTGGAATTCAGTCTGGTAAAATATTAAGATTGAGAGGAAAGGGTCTAAAATCCATTAATAGTCAAGGGAACGGTGATTTATTAGTTCATGTTAATGTTTGGACTCCAAAAACTTTGAGTAAAGACCAAAAATCTTTTTTTGAACAAATGCAAGATGATGATCATTTTAAGCCTTCACCTGATAATAATGATAAGTCTTTTTTTGAAAAAGTAAGGGACATGTTTTCATAATTCGTATATTAAGCTAATGTCAAAAATTTTAATTGTTGAGGATGAGGATGCTATCAGAAGGGTTCTGAAAAAAGTATTATTAGAGGAAAATTCTAAATATAATCTTGATGAAGCAGTAAATGGAGATCAGGCCATATCTCTTATTAAAGTTAATCATTATGATTTAGTTTTATGTGATATTAAAATGCCAAAAAAGGACGGTATTGATGTTTTAAAATTTGTTAATCAATACGATAATTCAATTCCTGTCATTATGATTTCAGGTCACGGTGATTTGAAAACTGCAGTTAAAGCAATGAGACTCGGTGCTTTTGATTACATTGAAAAGCCACCAGATCTCAATACTTTGTTATCTTCTGTCAGAAGTTCATTGAATGTTAAGTCTGTAAAAAAATCAAATATTAAGTCCAGTAAAGTCAATATTAAATATGATATAATTGGAGACTCTAAAGAAATAATTAAAGTCAAGAGCTTAATAAATAAAATATCACCAACAAATGCTAAAGTTTTAATTTTAGGACCTAATGGTTCAGGAAAAGAACTTGTTGCTCGACAAATTCATACTAATAGTTTAAGAAGCGATGGTCCTTTTATTGAAGTTAATTGTGCAGCTATACCTTCAGAGTTGATAGAAAGTGAATTGTTTGGACATATTAAAGGCTCATTCACATCTGCCCACAAAGACAGGACTGGTAAATTTGAAGCAGCAAACAATGGTACAATATTTCTAGATGAGATAGGTGATATGAGTCTTTCAGCTCAGTCTAAAGTTTTGAGAGCTATACAAGAGAATAAAATTCAAAAAGTTGGAAGCGAAAAAGATATATATGTTAATACAAGAGTATTAGCTGCTACCAACAAGAATATTTCTGAATTAATTAAAAACAATCAGTTCAGAGAAGATTTATACCACAGAATTTCAGTTATTGAACTTAAGGTTCCTCCTTTAAATAATAGAAAGGATGATATCCCAATTTTAATTGAACATTTTATTTCAACTTTATCCAATCAATATGAAAATAAAAGAATATTTATTGATGAAACAGGTATGAAAAAAATGAAATCATATGACTGGAATGGTAATGTTAGAGAACTGAGAAACGTTGTTGAAAGATTGTTTATTCTGTCGGAAAATGATCAAATTTCTGACAAAGAGGTTGATAGATTTTCTGGCAAGTAGTTAATATGAAAAAGATATTAATATTTCTTCTTTTTTTTCAATCAGTAAGTTCTCAACACGATATTTTAATTAACAAAATTTTCGATATATCATTAACTGAAAGTAAGGCCTACGATTGGTTAGATTATCTTTCAAATCAAATTGGTGGAAGACTCTCTGGATCTCTAGAAGCTCAAAGAGCAATTGAATGGTCCAAGTCAGAATTAGAACAATTAGGTTTTGATAAAGTTTGGCTTCAACCTGTATTAGTTCCAAGATGGGTTAGAGGCCCAAAGGAGTTTGCTCTTATCGAAACTGACCCTGGAATAACATTCAATGTTCCTATTACTGCCCTTGGTGGGTCTGTAGCAACTCCATCTGTAGGTTTAAAAGCTAATGTAGTTGAAGTTTTTGACCTTAAAGATTTAGAGAAATTAGGAAAGAAAAATATTGATGGAAAAATAGTTTTTTTTAATAGACCCATGGATCCAAAATATATTTCAGCATTTACAGCATATGGAACAGCTGTTGATCAACGTGCACTTGGTGCTATGGAGGCTTCAAAGTATGGTGCTATTGGTGTAATTGTAAGATCTATGACACTAAGATCAGATGATTATCCTCATACTGGTGGTTTAACATATGGTGCTTTACCAATAAGTAAAAGAATTCCCGCAGCTGCTATAAGCACCAATGGAGCTGATAAGTTAAGTAGTCTTTTAAAAATTAAACCTGACCTTAAGTTTTTGTTTAGACAACAATGTAAACAGCTAAAAGATGTCAAATCGTATAATGTAATCGCTGAAATAAAAGGGAGTGAGTTTCCTGATGAAATAATTTTAGTTGGGGCTCATTTAGATTCTTGGGATAACGGAGATGGAAGCCATGATGATGGTGCTGGAGTGGTTCATTCAATGGATATTTTAAATATTTTTAGTAAGATTAATTATAAACCTAAAAGAACCTTAAGAGTAGTTTTGTATATTAATGAAGAAAATGGTGGTAGAGGAGCTGAAAAATATAAAGAGATTTCAGATCAACAAAACCTTAATCATATTTTTGCTATTGAGTCTGACGCTGGAGGATTTAGACCTCTTGGTTTTTCATTTACGACAAACAACAGAAACTTTATTAAATTGTTAGATTGGAAAAAATATTTTGCTCCTTATTTTATAAATGTATTTATTAAAGGAGGAAGTGGAGCAGATATTGCTAATTTAAAATCAGACAATAATGTGTTGGCAGGTTTGAGACCAAACTCTCAAAGATATTTTGACTATCATCACACAGAGATAGACAATTTTAATGCGATTAACAAAAGAGAGTTAGAACTAGGGTCTGGTGCAATAGCATCCTTAGTTTATCTTTTTGATCATTTTGGTATAAGGTAAAATGGAAATTATATTTGAATTTGACAAAGATCTATTAATATTTCTTAATTCTACAGGTTCTCACAGGTTTGATCAATTTTGGTTAATTGTAACTAATAAATACACCCATATACCTTTATATTTTTTTCTACTTTATCTTTCTTTTAGAAAATTAAAAAATCGTCAAAATTTAAATAAAAAAAAACTAATCAAAATATATTTGTTTTTTATTTTTTCAGTGATTTTTTTGATTTTTATAAGTGATCAACTTTCAAACCTATTTAAATACTCTTTTCAAAGATTAAGACCCTGTCATGATGAACAAATTCAAAGTTTAATTAGAGTTGTAAAACAGGATTGTGGAGGTTTATATAGCTTCTTTTCTGCACATGCATCTAATTCTTTTGTTGTGGCATCAATTTTCTTTTTGTTTTTGAAAGATAATAAATGGTATTATTTATTATTTATATGGGCCTGTTTGGTGGCTTATAGCAGAATATATCTTGGCGTACACTTTCCCTTGGACATAATTGTAGGTTCAATGATTGGAATTCTTATTTCATTTTTATTTTATAAATTAATATTTATAAAAATTTTGAATAGATTTATTTAAGTAAATCTGGAAATTTGTTTTTAAAATTATCTATTCTTGGTACTGAAACATTCCATATGTAGGGATTATTAGGGTTGTTTTTTTTGTAGTTTTGATGATAATCCTCTGCTATGTAAAAATTATCGAACTTTTTAACTTCGGTTACTATATTTTTGTAGATACGATTATCTAGAAGTTCTTTTATTCGGTTATTAATGATTTTTTCCTCAATATCATTTTGAAAGAAGGCAATTGAGCGATAATGAGTTCCAATATCCGGACCTTGTTGATTTAATGTGGTTGGATCATGTGATGAAAAAAAAACTTTTACTAGATTTTTGAATGATATTATATTAGGATCGTAGGTAACTTTTATTGCCTCTGCATGACCTGTTTTTCCAGATAAAACCTGATAATAAGTTGGGTTTTTAGTTTTACCACCAGAGTATCCAGATTCAACTTCGGATACACCTCTTAAGCTTTCATATATTGATTCTACGCACCAAAAACAACCAGATGCAAAATATGCATCTCTATTATCACCTTGTGACTTCAAATTAAAATTTGAAAGTAATATTCCTAAAATTAACAGTCTTTTCAACTTTAAATGTTTTTGATTAGTTTTAAACAAAAATTATTCCAGGATAGCTTTTTCTTTAAATCTACTAAGTTTTTAATTTTTTTTTCATTATTTGATTTTAGTGCACTAATAATTTTTTTTGAAATTGAAATTGGATCTTTGGAACATATATAACCATTTTCATTATTTATGGTTTCCTTTATTCCACCTTCAGCAGTTGTGACAATTATTTTATTATGAGATATTGCCATTGATGTTATGCCGCTTTGAGTTGCCTTTATATAAGGTTGAACAATAAGTTCTGAGACACACATGTAATATTGAATTTTTTTAGATTCAATGAACTTATCCCTTAAAATAATATAATTATCTAGTGATAATTCTTTTATTAGTTTTTTGTAATTTTTTTTTCTTTCAATAAATTCACCTGCAATAATAAGTTTAATATTAGTATCAAATTTTACAACTTTTTTCAAAGCTCTTAAAAGTAATTCAAGCCCCTTATATTTTCTTATCATCCCCATGAACAAGATGTATTTAAAATTTTTATTTAAACCAAGCTTTTCTAGTGACTTTTTTTTACTAACATTTTTTAATTCATCGACAGGATGGAATAATATATATGAAGCTAAACAAGAAAAATCTGATAGTTGTTTTGAAGTATATTTAGATAACGTTAAAGCTTTGTCTAATGTTTTTATATAATATTTTAAAATTTTTTTATCAAAAAAATAGTTTTCATGAGGAAATATATTGTGAAAAAGTCCAATTTTTATTATTTTATTCGATACAATTGAATTAATAATTAAATACGATAACCCAGTAATTGGTGTCCAATATGTTGTAATAATTTTACAGATATTTTTTTCTTTTACAAAATTTTGGATTTTTATATAACAAAGAGGGTTGTAGGGGTTAATTTTAAGGATATTCTGTAAATTAATATTCTTATTTAGTATTTGTTTTTTTTTTGATCTAAGAAAGAAAGGATAATTCCTATCAAAACACATAAAATAAACAGATTCATATTTTTTTAAATGTTTAAATAGTTTAAAGTTAAAATCAGATATCCCTCCTTTTAATGGTGGGTATGGACCTACAATTAATATATTCATTTTTTTTAATTATCATTTATAGCCCATTTCCCAGTATTAATAAGAGGTTCAGCTTGTTTATACTTTAACTCTTTTACTTCTCCAGTTTGATTGTTTATAATCTTTATTCTTTCATTTCTCCCAATTTTTTTCTGTTCTCTAACAATTGTTTGAGTAACAGAATTATTGCTTGAAGCATTAGCTCCAACATTTCTGTTTCTAGTAGCCAACTCATCGCTATTAAGAACTTCTTCTTTTGAAGTATTATAATTTTCTCTTCTTCTAGTTTGTCTATCTTCAGTTATTTCATTTGGGTTATTTGATGGTAAATCACCTTTGAAAAGAAAGGTTAATATATCTTTATTAAGTTGATCTATCATGTTGAAAAATAGTTCTTTTGCTTCAAACTTATAGATTAGTAGAGGGTCTTTTTGTTCGTGTACAGCAAGTTGAACAGATTGTTTAAGCTCATCCATTTTTCTAAGATGAGTTTTCCATGTTTCATCAATTATAGCTAGAGAAATATTTTTTTCAAAATCATTAATTAATTCTCTACCATCACTTTCATAAGCTCTTTTAAGATCAGTCACAATATTCATTGTTTTTTTACCATCAGTAAAAGGAACTACAATTCTTTCATACTTATTTTGAGGGTTTTCATAAACATTTTTAATTACGTGAAAAACCTTTTTCGAATTCTCAATGTTTTTTCTCTCATAATGTTTTAAAACCAATGTATATAAATCATCCAAAATCTTATTCAAATCTACGTTTTCAAACTCCTCTTTATCTATTGGAGAGGTAATTGAAAAATATCTGATTAAATCAAATTCAAAAGATTTAAAATCATTTTTTTCTTTTGATTTTAAATATATTGATTCAACTGTTTCATAAATCATGTTAGCAACGTCAACTTTGAGCCTATTTACATCTAATGCATTTTTTCTTTTTTTGTAAATAACTTCTCTTTGTAAATTCATTACATCATCATATTCAAGAAGTCTTTTTCGAATTCCAAAATTGTTTTCCTCAACTTTTTTCTGAGCTCTCTCTATTGTGTTAGTCATTAAAGAATGTTGTAATACTTCCCCGTCTTTATGTCCCATTCTATCCATCATTTTTGAAACTTTATCTGATCCAAAAAGCCTCATTAAATTATCCTCTAGAGATACATAAAATTGAGAACTTCCAGGGTCACCCTGTCTTCCTGATCTTCCTCTAAGCTGTCTGTCAACTCTTCTTGAGTCATGCCTTTCTGTTCCAATTATTGCAAGACCTCCTCTTTCTTTTATTTCATCTGATATTTTTATGTCAGTACCTCTTCCTGCCATATTTGTAGCAATTGTAACTATTCCAGCATTACCAGCTTGAGCTACAATATCCGCCTCCTTTTTATGAAGCTTAGCATTTAAAACATTATGTCTTATATTTTTAATATTTAACATTCTAGAAAGAAGTTCTGAAATTTCCACAGAGGTTGTTCCAATTAATACTGGTCTGTCTTGATTCACTATTTCACTAACATTATTTATCACAGCATTATATTTTTCTCTTTTTGTCTTATAAATAAGATCATTTTCATCTTTTCTAATGACTGGTTTGTTAGTTGGAATTTCTACAACATCCAATTTATAAATATCCCAGAATTCACCTTGTTCTGTGACAGCAGTCCCTGTCATTCCAGAAAGTTTACGGTACATTCTAAAGTAATTCTGCAATGTAATAGTTGCAAACGTTTGGGTAGCATCTTCGATTTTTACATTTTCTTTTGCTTCAATAGCTTGATGTAATCCGTCAGAATACCTTCTTCCCTCCATTATTCTACCAGTTTGTTCGTCTACAATCATCACTTTATTGTTCATTACAACATATTCAGTATCTTTTTCAAATAGCGTGTAAGCTTTTAACAATTGATTTAGTGTATGTATTCTTTCACTCTTTGTACTGAAATCATTGTATATTTTTTCTTTTTCTTCTGCCTCATCTTCAGATTTTAATTTTTTATTTTCTATTTCAGATATTTTAGTTGATATGTCAGGTAGAATAAAGAACTTTTGATCGTTAACATCTTTAGATAAATGATCAATTCCTTTATCAGTTAGCTCAATTTGATTATTTTTTTCATCAATAGTAAAATATAGATCAGCATCAATTTTAGGCATCTCTCTATTATTATCTTGCATATAATAGTTTTCTGTTTTTAATAGTGTTTGTTTTACACCTTCCTCGCTTAAAAATTTTATTAAGGCCTTAGTTTTAGGTAACCCACGAAAGGCCTGTAATAATTTAAAACCTCCATTTTCTTTGTCACCATCATTAAATAGTTTTTTACTTTCTGATAAGACCTGAGTAACAAGTTGTTTTTGAATTTGAAGCAGAGATAGAATTTTTGGTTTTAATTCATTAAACTCATGATTATTCCCTTTAGGTACTGGTCCTGATATTATTAAAGGAGTTCTTGCATCATCAACCAAAACCGAGTCTACTTCATCTACAATTGCATATGAATGTTTTCTCTGAACTCTGTCTTCTAATTTATGAGCCATGTTATCTCTTAAATAGTCAAAACCGAACTCATTATTTGTTCCATAAGTGATATCAGCTAGATAAGCATTCCTTCTTTCAATTGAGTGTGGCTTATAATGATCTATACAGTCAACACTTAAACCATGAAATTCAAATATTGGTGACATCCAAGCACAATCTCTTTTAGCTAGATAATCATTAACTGTAATCAAATGAACTCCATTTCCAGTAAGAGCATTTAAATAGACTGGTAAAGTAGCAACTAATGTTTTTCCTTCTCCTGTTTGCATTTCAGCAATTTTTCCATTGTGTAATACAACACCACCAACAAGCTGAACGTCATAGTGAACCATATCCCAAATAATATTTTTTCCAGCAGCATCCCAGTTATTACTCCATTCTGATTTTTTGTTTTTTATTTTAACGTATGACTTGCTAGAGGAAAGATTTATATCAAAATCATTTGCAGAAACAATAATTTTTGAATTTTCGCTAAATCTTCGAGCAGTTTCTCTAATTATACAAAAAGCATCAGGTAAAATTTTATTTAACAGTTTATCTAATTCATCTAAAAAATATTCTTCAATTTTTTCAATTTCATTGTAGAAGTTTTCTTTTTTATCAATATCATTCTCATTAACAATCTTCTCATTTAATATATCAATATCATCCTGAAATGTTTTTTTTAATTTTTTTATTTCACTTTTAAATTCTTGAGTTTTATTTCTTAATTTATCATCAGAAAATTTAATGTATTTTTCTTGTTTTAAATTAATTTCTGAAATAATAGGTGAAATTTCTTTTAAATCTTTTTTTGCTTTATCACCAACAAAAATTTTTAATATGGAATTAAGTATACTCATACATATAAAGTATCAAATTTAAGTAAAAAAAAAGCCTCCATTGGAGACTTTTACTATATAATTTTAAATATGGTCAATATTCTTCTTCGTTCCATAAATAATCATCATCATTAGGAAAATCAGGCCATATTTCTCTAATAGATTCAAACACATCTTCATCTTCGTCTTCAATTTCTTGAAGATTTTCAACAACTTCTAATGGAGCACCTGTTCTTATCGCAAAGTCTATAAGTTCGTCTTTGCTTGCAGGCCATGGGGCATCACTAAGGTGAGATGCAAGTTCTAAAGTCCAATACATAATATTAAATAATAATTTTCTGCAAAAGTATATTTTTATTAATTCTATGCAACACTTTCAATAAAAAAAAACATTTTATTGAGAATTGATTATTTTTTTGGTGAAATTTTTAAGGATAAATAATAGGAAAATATTAAAAAAACAAAAAACAATGATAATCTGAATATTAAATCTCCATATTTTATGTAAAAAGTAATAATATCATTTTCCTTATACTTACCAGAAAGAACAATTTCCTCATCATATTCACTTCTTATTATTTCATCACCTTTCGAATCTATAATTCCTGATATTCCAGTATTTGCACTTCTAATTACATTTTTCCTAGTTTCTATCGCCCTAAGCTTTGAATATGAAAAATGCTGACGGTGTCCCTCACTATTACCCCACCAAGCATCATTTGTTATTATAGCCAACACTTTTCCACCATTTTTAATATAGTCAGTGATATATTGACCATAAATTGACTCATAGCAAATGATTGGAGATGGATTATAAATAGAACCTTTAAATGAGCTTCTGTAGTTTTGTTTTCCTCTAGTTAATGATAATCCTCCAAAATCCAATAGTAACTGACCTAAAATAGGTTCTAAAATATTTCTGTATGGCATTTTTTCAACACCAACTACAAGCTTAGATTTATGATAATAGTCTATTGATTTTCCAATATAAATTGCACTGTTATATATATTTATCCATCTGTTATTTTCTATCTTGTTAGAAAAATCTTTTAATTCCGTTGAATCATATATAACTTCATATAGTTCTATCCCGGTTAAAATTTCATTTTTATTATCTTCATTTATTTCAACAATTTTATTAAATAATTCATCATAATAAAAACTATTTATTTTAACCCCTTCAGAAAAAAAAGTTTCAGGAAAAAGAATTAAGGAATTTTTAATATTATTATTTTTAATTATGTTCTTAAGGTAATTAAGATTATCATTATTTGTTATTGAGTACTTTTCCGAATAAGGGTCAACATTAGGTTGAACTATTGAAACATTTTTTATTTCTCCAATATCTTTAAAATTTTTATATATAAAAAATGAAAATAAAGTTGGAATTAAAAAAAATGCTGTTTGAATATATATTAAATTATTCTGTTTGTTTTTTTGCAAATAGTTTTTAAATATTTTGAAAAAAATTATGTTTAAAATTAAAACCCATAATGAACCGCCAAAAATTCCAGTATACTCATACCATTGAATTATCCATGTATTTTCTGAGAAAACATTTCCAAAAATCAACCAAGGCCATGAAAAATCCCAAATTAAATGAAGTTTTTCATAACATATCCAAAGAGTTATTAAAAATATAAACCCGAGTTTTTCATTTGTTTTATTTTTTACTTTTCTAAAAAAATAAAAAACACATGTCATCATTAATGAATTAATAAAACATGCAAATAGATAACCAAATATAGTTGCATTTGACAACCAATAAGTTGCAGTTAAATTCCATGTTAGAAAACCAATAAAAAAAACTAAAAAAATATTTTTTCCATTGTAATAGTCGTTTACATATAAAAAAGGAATTAGTCCAAAAAAAACAAGTGGAAATAAACCATATGTTGGCCAAGAAGCAGTAAAAAATAAACCACCAACTATTGTAAATAAAAAGGCTTTATATATATTCAATAATTAAATTTTTAAATTTGTAATAAATTATAAAATTAAATCTAGATTTGAAATTAATCAAAATACTTCCAAATTTACTAACTATTCTTAATGGTTTTTGTGGCACATTAGCTATTCTTGGTATTTCCATGGGAATTGGAACACAAATTCAACTCCTTTGTCTGGTTCTTATTGGTGCTATGCTTGATTTTTTTGATGGATATTTTGCGAAAATTTTAAATGTAAAATCTAAAATTGGTGCTCAGTTGGATTCTCTTTCTGATTTAATTACATTTTCTTTGGTTCCATCTTTTTTTATTTTTGATTTTTTCCAAAGTAAAACAATCGAGATTGAGCTATTGCCATTTATATCTTTATTAATAGTTCCATTTTCAATGATTAGATTAGCTAGATTTAATACACTCCCATCAAAACCTTATTTTCTAGGTCTACCAACTCCCGCAAATGGAATATTTTTCATGGGTATACCCTTCTTGTCATTTGAAATTAGTTCTGAACTCCTGATCCTAATTATAATCTTTGCATGTTTTTTATTAGTATCCAATATTAAGCTAGAATCTTTCAAAGATTCTAATCAAATCTCTAATAAAAATATTTTTTATGTAATTGTTGTTTTTCTCTTAATTTTTTCTGCATCTACATTGTTCATTTACAATTTCAGTTTATTAAACATGATTAGTTTATCTGTTGTAATTTATTTATTTTCTTCATTGATTTTTAATGTATATAAATCAATTTAGTTTTAAATTTAAATGTATTGGGTTAATCTTAATAGAGTCTTAGTTTTATGAAAGTGTCGTTTACATTTAGAATTGAGGTTGTAAATGCTTTTCATATTTACTATTATTAGACTGCCATAATTTGGTGGGACTTACTTAAAATGATAATTTATCCAGAGGGCTTATTAGGGAAATAATAAACGGTTTTCTGCTCCTCCATTCTGTTGACTTGATTTCTTTATTTAGTAGTACAATTTTTTTATATTTTTTTTTTGATCTCACTTATAAATAAACAAGCCTCACTATACTGATCTTTATGTACAAACACCCGATGTGAATACATATAATTAGGTACACCAAAACCTGCTAAATTTGCTGATTTAGTTTCGTCTTTTAAAATAGGAAATATATTTAAATCGTTAAGTCTACTCTTTAGCTCTAATGCTTCAATTTCTGATCCGTAAAAAATTTGAACATAATCGTTCAAAATTTTATATTTTTTCTTCTGTAAACAAAGTTTTGACCTAAATAAACCTTTCTGACAACTTCATCTTTTGCTAAATTTTCAGGTTTTCCGCTTTTCAATATATTTCCTTCAAACATTAGATATGTTCTGTCGGTAATAGCTAATGTTTCTTGTACATTATGATCAGTTATTAGAACGCCAATATTTTTTGATTTTAAATGAAAAATTATTTTTTGAATTTCCTCTACTGCAATTGGATCCACTCCAGCAAATGGCTCATCTAGTAAAAGGAATTTAGGTTCTGTTGCCAATGCGCGAGCAATTTCAGTTCTTCTTCTTTCTCCACCAGAAAGCAAATCACCTCGATTTTTTCTTACTTTTTCAAGACTAAACTCCTTAATTAAATTTTCTAAATCATTATCCTGTTGAAGTTTTGTTTTTTCAGTTAGTTCAAGAACTGCTTTAATATTTTCTTCAACGGTTAATTTTCTAAAAACCGAAGCTTCTTGAGCTAAATAACCAATTCCTTGTTTTGCTCTCTTGTACATTGGCTCTAAAGAAATATCAGTCTTATTAATTGAAATTAATCCACTATCACATTTTATTAGACCAACAATCATGTAAAAACACGTTGTTTTACCTGCGCCGTTGGGCCCAAGAAGTCCAACAATTTCACCTTGATTTAGTTCTATATCAACACCTTTTACAACTTTTCTTAATTTGTACGATTTTACAATTTTATTAGCTTCAAGCTTCATAACTAATTATTTTTTTTCACAACTACTCTGGAAATATAAATACTTATTTGATATAGAATTACAATTGGAATAGCTACAATTATTTGACTTGCTACGTCAGGTGGCGTGATTACAGCAGCAAGTACCAATACCCCAACTAATGCAAACTTCCTGTACTTAATTAAAATTTTTGGAGTTACTAAACCAATCTTAGTTAAGAAATAGATTATTATGGGAAGTTCAAATATTAATCCAGAAGCTAATACTGATGCCCTGACAAGACCAATATAACTGCTTAGATCAAAATCATTAAAAACCTCTTCACTAACTGTATAGTTTCCTAGAAAATTAATTGATAAAGGACATATTACATAATACCCAAATAAAACTCCAAGAAAAAAAAGTAAGCTTGAGATAAAAATAAAACCTCTGGCATGTTTTTTTTCATTTTGATACAAACCAGGACTTATAAAACTCCAAAATTGATATAAAACATATGGAAATGAAATTATAAAACCCGAAGCAATAGATGTCCATATGTGAGCAGAGAATTGTCCTGACATGGTTCTGCTTTGAATTCTAAAGGGCATTTCATTAATACAAAAACTATCATTTAAACCAAAGAAATTTGATAATTCACACAAGGTTTTATATGTTAAAAAATCTATATTTTTTGGACCAAAAATAATTTTATTAAATATAAAATCTTTAAAAATAAATGCGATTGATCCAAAAAAAACAATTGCCAAGAAGGATCTTAGAATGTGCCATCTCAAATCCTCAAGATGATCTAAAAAAGACATTTCATTTGGATCATTTACGTTATCACTCATATTCCCGCTTTCAAAATTTGATGCATATGAACCATTCCCAAATAATTTTCATTTTTAACAACTATAAGTTGTGTTATTTTATTCTTGTTCATGATTTTTAATGCTTCCGATGCTAATATTTTACAATCAATAATTCTTGGATTGGGATTCATTATTTTTGATACTTCAATATCAAGAGGATCCTTAAAATTTTTAATTGTTCTTCTAATATCACCATCAGTAATGATTCCTTTAATTTTTCTGTTTTTAATAACTGCTGTTGCACCAAACATTTTAGACGATATTTCTTCTATTGCATTTTTAAATTTTGATCTAATACTTATAGATGGAATATTGTTTGTATTCACAAGATCTTCAACTGTTAGGGTTAATTTTTTACCCAGAGATCCCGATGGATGAAATTTAATAAAATCTTTAGTTTTAAAACCATTAATATTCATTAAACATATTGCAATTGTATCTCCAATTAAAAGTTGAATACTCGTACTTGTAGTAGGAGCCAAATTGTTTGGACACGCTTCTTTTTCAATATTATAAATTATTGATTTGTCTGATTTATCTACTAAATAGGATTTCTTTTCTGAAGTTATTCCAATTAAATCGATATTTAGTTTCTGAATTTGTCTAACTAAATCTATTGTTTCAGAATTATTTCCACTATTAGAAAAACATAATACAACATCATCTTTAGTTACAGCTCCTAAATCACCATGTAAGGCATCAGTTCCGTGCATGAATAAAGAGGGAGATCCAGTTGAATTAAGGGTTGCCGAAACTTTCATCCCTATTATGGCGCTTTTTCCAATACCAGTTGTAACAATCCTTCCTTTTATATTACTTAAAAATTCAATAATTTCTTCGAAGTTTTTATCAAATGTTTTTTCGAGTTTTTTTATAGATTTTATCTGGCTATTTAAAATGTCATTAGAGATTTCTTTTAAACTTAATTTGTTCAAAACTTTATTAATTATTTTAATTATTCAATATATAAATTGAACTATATTTAGTTAATCTAAGTTACAAATATATACCTTAATTAGATTCATAAATGTCAAAACAGATTGAGCTAACTAGTTTGTTAAAAAAATATTTTGGCTTTTCTTCTTTTAGAGATAATCAATTAGATATAATTTCATCTATTATTAATCATAACAATAATTTAGTTATTATGCCAACAGGTGGAGGAAAATCACTTTGTTATCAATTATCTGCCATTTACATGGATGGATTAGCTATCATTGTTTCGCCATTAATAGCTTTAATGAAAAATCAAGTCGATGTCTTAAGAGGTGTTTTTGATGATGACCGAATTGCTTGTGTTTTAAATTCAACACTTAGCCAGTCAGATTTAAAAAGGGTTATGGAAGGTGTATCAAATGGAATTACAAAGCTTTTATATATATCCCCAGAATCGTTGAACAAAGACTATAATATTGATTTTTTAAAAAATAAAAACATATCTTTTGTTGCTGTTGATGAAGCTCATTGTGTTTCAGAGTGGGGGCATGACTTTAGGCCAGATTACAGAAACATAAATCAAGCAGTAAAAAAAATCAATTCTAAACTTAAAATAACTGCTCTAACTGCTACAGCTACCCCAAAGGTAGAGCAAGATATAATTAAAACTTTAGAACTAACAAATTCTAAAATATTTAAATCTTCATTTAATAGACCCAATCTTTTTTATGAAATTAGAAAAAAAGATGATTCAATTAATAAACAAATTATATCCTTTATAAAAAAAAACTCAGGAAAGTCAGGAATTGTGTACTGTTTGTCAAGAAAACGTGTTGAAGACTTTGCGAACTTATTAAAATTAAATAATATTAATGCACTTCCTTATCACGCTGGTCTTGATAAAAAACAAAGATCTAAAAATCAAGAACTTTTTCTAATGCATGATTGTGATGTTATTGTTGCTACCATTGCATTCGGAATGGGAATTGACAAACCTGATATTCGATATGTTATTCATTATGATATTCCAAAAAGTATAGAGTCTTATTACCAAGAAACAGGTAGGGCTGGGAGAGATGGAGGAGAAGGATATTGTTTAGCTTTTTACTGTTATGAAGACATTGAAAAATTAGAAAAGTTTTTATATGGAAAGCCTATTTCAGATCAAGAACAAGGTCTTTCATTATTAGAAGATGTAGCTTCTTATTGTGAAACATCAATGTCTAGGAGGAAGTTCATATTAAATTATTTTGGTGAAAAATATGACGAAAAAAATGGCTTAGGAAATGAGATGGATGACAACTTCAATAATACTCTGAAAAAAATTGATGTAAAAAATGAAGTAAAATTAGCTTTGAATTCAATTGTTAGTATTAATCAAAAGTATAAACTAAAGGATGTTGTATCATTTATATATGGATTTGAATCCTCGATTTTAAAAGCACATAATTTATCATCCAAATCTTTTTTTGGTATGGGAAAAAAAAATGATTTAAGATTTTGGAAATCAATATTGCGTAAGATGATTGTTGATGGTTTTTTATATAAAAAAATTGAGGAATACGGAGTTTTGAAATTAACTAAACTCGGTAATGAATTTTTAGTTAAACCAAAGTCCTTTCATCTGCGTTTGGATAGAGATTTTTCAAATGAGTCTTTACATAATGAAAACATTGATAAAACAAAATCAGTAATTGACACCCAGTTATATAATATTTTAATGGATCTAAGAAAATCATGTTCTATAGATTTGGAGATACCCCCCTTTGCTGTTTTTCAGGAATCATCAATTATAGAAATGACTATAAAATATCCAACAACTTTATTAGAGTTGTCAACAATTTCGGGAATAGGTGAAGGTAAGGCTAAAAAATTCGGAAATAAATTTATTGATTTAATTAATAAATATGTTGATGATTATGAAATTCAAAGACCTATTGATACCGTAATTAAATCCTCTGGAATTAATTCATCATTAAAACTTTTTTTTATTCAATCTGTTGACAAAAAATTAAATATTGATGAAATGTCATCAGCTAAAAATGTTAAATATGACCAAGTACTAAAAGATTTAGAAACTATAATATATTCAGGTACTAAATTAGATTTAAAATATATTATTGACGATTTATTTGATGATTATTCACAAGACGAGTTGATAGACTTTTTTAATGAACTGGAATCTGACGATATTCAACTTGTTTTAGATGAATTTGAAGATGAATACGAAGAGGATGATCTTAAATTATTTAGGCTATATCACTATTGTGAGACAGCATTTTAATTTATTTCCATTTAATATTACAACCAATACTAGGTTTTTGAATTTCTAAATTTTTAATATCATGTATAAGACATTCAATAGCATTTCTTAAATCATTCCCATTTATTGTAATATCATTTCCAGGTCTTGAACCATCCAGTTGTCCTCTGTAAACTAATTTTTTTTCTGAATTATAAAGAAAAAAATCGGGTGTACATGCAGCGTCATATATTTTTGCAACTTCTTGCGATTCATCGAACAAATATGGAAAATTAAAACCCTTGTCTTTAGCAATTTTTTTCATTAATTCAGGTGAGTCATCTGGATAATTGTCTATATCATTACTAGAGATAGCTATAGTTGAAATATCATTCTGGTATTGATTGCTTATTTTAATTATTTCATCAATTACATGAACAACAAAAGGACAATGATTGCATATAAACATAATTAAAATGCCTTTGTTTTTAAATAGATCAATAGACGATTTAAATTTATTATCTACAGCATCCATTAGTTTAAAATCAGGTGCCTTTGATCCTAATTCAATCATATTTGAGGGAGTTCTTGCCATAGTTTTTTTTATTAATATTAGCTATTCTATATCCCTAATATATAAATCTTAATTGGAAATAATTTCAAGATTGATAAAGGAGTAATTTTTTTATCATCATTAATTAAAAAAATGTAGATGATTAAGCCTCATATTATTAAACCTTTAATAAATGAAACCCACATTTCTTTGTAATTAGACATTCCAAAAGATTTCAAGGTTTTTTCTACATATTTTTTATGCCATTCTAACATATTAATACAGTATTATTTTATTATTAAAAATATAAAAACTAGTCTTGCTTGAGAGTTTCAATCAGTTTCCAAAAAATCTTTTATAATTTGATTAGCATCTTCATTCATCTCTCTAAAACC
>JBELHE010000031.1:0-17305 GCA_042091575.1 Cryomorphaceae bacterium | reverse complement strand
TCATCTTCAACAAGTAAAATATTTTTTTTATTTGACATTAAAGGTAATATTAAAAGTTGATCCTTTATCTAATTCACTGTTTACAGAAATCATGCCACCGTGTAAATCAATAATTTTCTTAACATAGGAAAGACCTAAACCATGGCCTTTTACGTTATGAATATCTCCATTTGCTTCTCTGTAAAAATTATCAAATATTTTTGATTTAATATTTTTAGACATACCAATACCTCTATCAGTAATACTAATTTTTATGTAATTATTTATAAAAAGAGTTTTAATAGAAATTTCTGGATTATTAATTGAATATTTAATTGAATTTTCTAAAATATTTACAAAAACATTTACCATCTCTGATTCAGCTACTAAAATTTTTGAATTATTATTACAATATTTTTTATTAATTATTCCATGGCTATTATTAAGAAGTAATTCAACACTTTTTATTGCTTTATCAATTACATCATGAATATCTAAAAGCTTTTTATTTAGATCAATATTTTTGTTTTCTAATTGAGAAATCTTTAGAACATTTTCAACTTGAAAATTCATTCTTTTATTTTCTTCTCTAATAATATTTAAATACTTATTAACAAGGCTAGAATTATTCTTTACTTTTTTGTTTTTAACAGCATTAATAGCCAGATCAATTGTTGCTATTGGAGTTTTAAATTCATGAGTCATATTGTTGATGAAATCCGATTTCATTTGTGAAATATTTTTTTGCCTAATTGAACTCAAAATTGTTGCAGAAAAAGATATTATAATTATTAAAGTAAAAATCACAGATAGAATAATTAGAAAAGAAATCGAAGATCTAATGTAAGATGATCTATTTGGGAAAGCAACAACTAAAGAAAAGTTTGATTCTCCTTTTTCATTCTGAAACATTGGCGTTGTAAATTTTTCAATATTTTCTAGATTAGTATATCTGTCAGATCCAACTTTTGTTGCCAAATTTCCATCAAAAATTCTGTAATCGTAATCAAGATCTAGGTCACGGGCTTTAAACTCTCTTTGTAACAATAATTCTATTTCAATATTATTAACTCTTTTATGGATTGGTTTTAAATTTGCTAATTCATTAAAAACTGATTCGTATTTTGCTCTGTCGATTAATGACATTTTTTCAACCCTTTGCAGTCTTTCTATTGAACTCATATTCTGCATTTCTCTGTCAAAAGCATCATCAATAATTGTAGTGTTCTTTAGACTCTTATATTCCAGGATTACTGTAGAATCTAAATTTTTAGGCTCTAATAAGCTAGTTGTTATATCGTAATCCTCTTCTAAAATTCCATGAGAATAAACAAAAGTTTGATTGGTGTTTTGATTTTTATTTATATACTGAAAAACTGATGTAAGTTGTGATTCTTTAGGTTCACCAATACTATCAATTAATTTTTGATAAACTGCGACATAATCCCTCATTTCACGATCTCTAATAGTATTAGAGACGGAACTCAAGGCTTGATTTACATTCAAAGAAAATTGACTTTCACGGTTATCTAAAGTTGTTTTAATCCAAAAACTTTGAACTAAAATTATTCCAATTAATGCTACTGACATTAAAAAAATTAGAAAGAAATATCTACTTTTTTTCATCTAAAAAAATTTTTCAATAAATTCTTTTACTATTTTCTTTGTACTTAACATTTCAATATTTTGAATGTGTAAATCAGCAAGATGTTTTTTTTTATCGTAATCAATTTGTGAATTAATTTTTTTTTCAACATCTTCATATTTAATATTATCTCTTGTCATAATTCTTTTTATTCTCAATTTTTCAGGGCAAGTTATTAAAATATTATAGTCATTAATCTTAAAATTTTCATAATCAAATAATAATGCGGATTCGTATACGCTGTTGAAGTTTTTATTTTTGATCAAGAAATTTTGGTATGAGATAAAAACTTCAGGATGAATAATCTTATTTATCTGCCCAAGTTTTTTATTATCTGTAAAAACAATATTTGATATATACGACGTGTTTATTTTACCATTTATGTATGATAAATCTCCAAACTGATTAATAATTAATTTCTTTATTTTTTCATTGTTATTAATTATTTTTTTGGCTTCATAATCAGAATTAAATATTTTGAAATTATAGTCTAAAAAAATGGAACAAACAAATGATTTCCCTGAACCGATACCTCCAGTAATACCAATTCTTTTCATTAAAATTTAAGATTTCGATATAATATCAATTATTTCTTGACTTACACCTACATTACTAAAGCCTCCATCATGAAATAGATTTTGTAGAGTGACTTTTCTTGTGTAGTCAGAAAATAATGTAATTGTATAATCAGCACATTCATCAGCAGATGCATTTCCTAAGGGTGACATTTTTTCAGCATAATTAATAAAACCATCAAAACCTGTCACTCCTTTACCAGCAGTTGTAGGAGTCGGAGATTGACTAATTGTATTGACTCTAACCTTCTTTTCTTTCCCAAAAAAATAACCAAAACTTCTTGCAATTGACTCTAAATATGCTTTATTATCTGCCATATCATTGTAATTAGGAAAAACTCTTTGAGCAGCCATATACGACAGAGCAACTATACTGCCCCATTCATTCATAGCATCCATTTTATATAATGTTTGTAATAGCTTATGAAATGAAACTGCAGAAACATCCCATCCTTTAGTTAGCCAATCATGATTTAAATCGGTATATCTTTTTCCTTTTCTGACGTTAATTGACATTCCTATTGAATGTAAAACAAAATCAATTTTATTATCAAAATGTTCAAGAGTTTTTTCAATAAGATATTCTAATTCTTCGATTTTAGTAGCATCTGCCGGAATCACTAGGGAATTAGTTTCTTCAGCAAGATTATTAATAGAGCCCATTCTTAAGGCTACAGGTGCATTAGTCAAAACAAATTTACCACCTTGTTGATTTATTTTAACAGCAGTTTTCCATGCAATAGAGTTTTCATCTAATGCACCAAATATAATTCCATTTTTACCTTTTAATAAATTATCAGACATATGTTATTTTTTTTAAATATAATTATTTAAGAAGTTCTTGAGCTTGATTTAAAGCAGAATTAGTGATTTTTTTTCCCGATATCATACTAGCAATCTCTGAGATTCTATCATTATTGGAAAGTTTAATAATTGATGTACTTGAGTTACCATTATTACTTGTTTTAATAACCTTAAAATGAGAATCTCCTTTGGAAGCAACCTGAGCTAAATGTGTAATGGATAAAATTTGAATTTTTTTACTTATTTCTTTCATTAAAAAACCAATAGATTCAGCTATTTCTCCACTTGTTCCAGAGTCAATTTCATCAAATATAATTGTTGGAAGATTATTTTTTTTTGCAAATACAGATTTAATAGCTAATAGAATTCTAGATTTTTCGCCACCGGAGGCAATTTTTGACAATGGCTTTAATTCAATTTTTGATCCAGGAGAATACATTACAATGAGTTTATCAATACCAAAAAAGTTTAATTTTCCATCTTTAATGAATTCAAATTTTATTATAGATTCACCTAACGATAACATAGAAAATATTTTCTTAATTTCCTTTTGTAAACGATCAGAAGTTTGTATTCTTTTATTAAAAATTTCTTCTGACATTTTAATTAAATTATTTTCAAGTAATTTTATTTCTTTAGCATCTTCTATTATCATTTTATCAATTCTGTCAGTATTTTTAATAGTACTTTCAAGATCATCTTTAATATCTATTAATTGTCTAATAGACTTTACATCATGCTTCTTTTCTAAATCTTGAATTTTAAAGAGTCTTGATTGGATCTTATTAAATTTTTCAGGATTAAAAGATAAGTTTTCAGAATATGAACACATAGATTCAATTATATCAGAAAATTCGAGTAAGACTTTTTCAAATCTTTTGTCATAATTTTTATGATCCGAAGAAAAAACAGATATTTTTTTTATTATAGCGAGAAGAGATCCTAATCTTTCAATCAAATTTCCGTTTTCACTATTAATTATTTTATTTAATTCATCAAAACTAAATTGAATTTTTTCAAAATTTTTTAGAGAATTATATTCATTTTCTAAATCTTCTTTTTCATTTATAACTAGGTTTAGAGCTTTAATTTCATTTAAAAGGAATAAGTGATAATCATAATCTCTAGTTATGTTTTGTTTTTTTTCGATTAACTTTTTATAATTAATTTTTTTTTCATTTAGAAAATTAAATTTTTTTTGATATTGAATGACTTTGTTTTCATGATTTGCGAAAAAATCAACAAGATTATAAAAAAATGATTTATTAGAAAGAATTTCATTTTGATTTTGACTATGTATATCGATTAATGAAGAGCTAATTTTTTTTAAGATTTCTATTTTTACAGGGGAATCGTTAATGAAAGCTCTTGATCTACCATTTCGTAAAATTTCCCGTCTAATGATTGTCTCGGAAATGTAATCTAAATCATTATTATCAAAAAAGTTTTTTAAATTATGATCATTTATATTAAATGTAGCCTCTATTGTGCACTTTTCTTTCTTTGGCCCAATTATTTTATGATCAATTCTGTTGCCAAGGAGTTGATTGATAGCACCTAATATAATCGATTTACCTGAGCCTGTTTCTCCAGTGATAATTGAAAGACCATTATTAAAATTAATAGACAACTCATCTATCAATACATAATTTTTTATTTCTAATTTTTGTAACAATGATAAAATTTAAAGTTTATTCCATTTATTTGAATGAAATGGTGAAATGTTTTTTAAAATTAATTTAATTTCATCAATATCAACTAATTCTGAATCATTATTGAAAATATTAAAAATCTCATCATTTTTTGATATAAAGAAAATTTCTTTTAAGATTGAGTTAGGTCTGTATCTGTTAATATCCAAAAACATTTCGAATGCTTTTTTAATATTTACCAAAGCAACATCTTTATTTATAGTCATTAAGTCTATACCATTTCTGTAATAGTTATAATTTATTCTTTTAATTACATCATAATTATTTGATATAAGATTGTCAACTAGCCAATACTTATTGACCCTTCCCCCATTACTTGTTGGACTCCAAGTTGAATTATTTGAAAGACTGGAAGCGTTGTCAAAAATAAATTTAGCATCAGAATAAAAATTAATTCCAGAATTTATTTCAAAAGAATCTTTATCAAAACCTATAATTATTTTAGAGTAAAATGATAATAATGAAGCTAAATCACTGGTATGCCTTGATGAAGAAAAAATAATAGGTTCGTTGAGTTGATAAGATATATTAATTCCAATATCTCTGAAAAGAAAATTTAAAGACTTATAAGTTGAGTTATAACCCTGCCTAAATGAACTTACGTCGATATTTAAGGTGAATTGATTGTCTTTGTAATTAATAATAGTAATAATAAAATTACAGTCTATTTTTTGAATTGAATTATAGGATTCGTCAGAAAAACGAGTTGAATTTAAAAATTGGTAAACGGATCTTTCAAAATCTTCAAAAACTTGATTAGAGGTTTGATTTACCAAGTTATAATTCACTGTAACTTCAGCATTTAATTCTTGTGAATATGATTTAAAATAAGATAAAACAATTAAAAAACTACATATTAATAATTTCATTAAGTATATCTTTAGATATCTCATATTTAGACTTTAAACTAAATTTTTTTGATTTAGATTCAGTAATAAATGTAACTTGATTTGTATCAATATCAAAGCCTGCCCCTTTATCATTTAGTGAATTTAATACTATTGCATCTAATTTTTTTCTTATGAGCTTAGATTTAGCATTTTTAAATTCGTTAGTAGTCTCAAGTGCAAAACCAATTAATTTTTGATTCTCGTTTTTTATCAATCCCATTTCCGCAATAATATCTTTATTTCGTTCGAGTTCAATTTTAATATTTTGAACATCTAATTTTTTTATTTTTTCGGGGAGTGTTGATTTAGATTTAAAATCTGAAACTGCTGCAGCCATTATACAATAATCGACCTTTGGAAAAATACGAATACATTCATCGAACATTTCAGATGCAGAAATAATTCTTTTTAATTTTATATTATATCCATTTATATTTTCAGAGGATGGGCCAGAAATCAAATACACATCAGCTCCCATTTCAGATGCTTTTTTTGCTAAATTATATCCCATTTTTCCACTTGAAAAATTACCTATAAATCTGACAGGATCAATCATTTCATATGTTGGACCTGCAGTGATAAGAATTTTTTTTCCATAGAAAATCAGATCTTTAATAATAGTTTTTTTTAAAAAGTTTAAAATTATTTCAGGCTCCTCTAACCTTCCTTTACCTTGCATTCCACTCGCTAAAAATCCTGAGCTAGGTTCAATACAGTAATTTCCTCTTTTTTTTAAAATTTCTATATTTTTTTTATTTGACAAATCCTTGAACATTTCTAAATCCATAGCAGGCGCAAAAAAAATATTAGATTTAAACGACATGAATGTTGCAATTAATAAGTTATCAGCATTTCCACTAACCATTTTTGATATAGTAGATGACGTTGCAGGTGCAATTATAAAATAATTTGCCCAATCAGCGAGTTCTACATGATTATTCCAAGATTTTTCATTATCATTTTTCTCTGAAAAATTAACATATGTTCTGTTTTCAGAAAGAGTTGAAAAAGTTAATGGGGTTACAAAATCTAATGAACTTTTAGTAAGTATAACTTTTACATTGCATCCTTGACATTTTAATAATCTTAATAAAAAAATAGATTTGTAAGCTGCAATACTTCCAGAAACTCCCAACAGTATATTTTTACCCTTGAGAAATGACATTTTAACTATTTGTTTTCTGGTTTCCTGTAATAAATTTTTTCGGAAAGCCAATTATCAATTGCTATAGCATGAGCTTTTGGAAGTTTTTCATAAAATTTAGAAACCTCTATTTGTTCTTTATTTTCAAATATTTCTTCTAAATTTTCACTTGGCGTAGCAAACTCTTCCAGTTTACCAATCAATTCTTTTTTAATGTCCTCATTAATTTGAATTGTCCTTTTAGATATTATGGATATCGCCTTGTAAATATTGTCGGTAGAATTATCTATTTTATTTCTGTCATAAGTGACAGTTGTAGATGGAGCATTAGCTTTTTTAAAATCCATGGCCTTATTTTTATGTGCCGGTAAATATAGTAATTTCTTTATCTATATCTAAAATCTTTTTTTCTACCTCTCTAAGGTATTCACTTTCCGGATAATCAATGATGAATTCGTTATATATTTTTTTTGCATTGTCAAGCCTTTTCTTTTTTAATCCAGGAATACTATTAACTGCAAGTTTATATGAAGAATCCAAAAGAAAAAACAACGCGTCTTCTCTAAAAGGAGTACCAGGATATTCAGATATAAAACTATTTAAAACAATTATAGAAGATTTATAATCACGTATTTTATTATACTGCCTTCCAATTTCAAAGGCCTTTTTTTCGAGCTTTATCCTTAACTCTTGTACTAAATCACTTGCATCAGAAAGCTTTTCAGATCTAGGGTAGAAATTAATAAATTCCTGAAGCTTTTCAATTGCCTCATTTGTTTTTTCTTGAGTCAAAGTATAGACAGGTGATTGCTTATAGTAACAGAAAGCAGCTAAAAATGCAGCTTCTTCAGCCTTTTGACTCATAGGATATGCTTTTACAAATTCTTCAAATTTAAAAGCAGCAGTAAGATAGTTTTTAATATTTAATAAACTATTTGCATAAAAGAATGTAATTCTTTCTGCTTGAGGTCTTCCTCTATATTTTGGTGAGATTTGTTCAAATAGATTGGAGGCTCTTCTCCATTCTTCATTTTCATAATATACTTCTGCAGCTTTATATTTAGCTGTTGTATCTTCATTTCTTAGCATTTTCTGGTAGTCATTGCAAGACACAAATAAGATCAGAAAGAAAAAAAATTTAAAAAATATTTTATACATTTTCATTTAATTAATTTTAAGATTTTTAATTTCATTAAAGATCTTAGACTTTAAGTTTTCTGAAATGTCTATCAAAGGTAATCTAACTTTACTTTTACACAAATTTAAAATACTTAAAGCATATTTTATTCCTGATGGGTTAGAATCTTGAAAAATTAAATCGATAAAGTTTTTCAATATAAAATTACTATCATTTAAATCTTTATTGATTTTTTTATTTTGTTTTTCAAGAATTAATTTATTGTAGGTTTCAACCATTATTGATGGATATACGTTTGCAGCTACAGAAATTATACCGCATGCACCATTTCTTATTGAATCTATCATTGTAAAATCGTCGCCAGAAATAATAAGAAAACTGTCTTTTAAAGATGATTCAAGTTCTTTGATTCTTCCCACGTCGCCAGATGCTTCTTTAACTCCAATAACATTATTTGAGTGCTTAAATATATTTATTATTGTTTCATTACTCATATTAACTCCAGTCCTACTAGGAATATTATATAAAATAATTGGTTTAGGCGAGACTTTAGAAATTTTTAAAAAATGTTGATAGATTCCATGTTGAGAAGGCTTGTTATAATAAGGACATACCGACATTATAGCTTCAAATCCATCCAAATCAGTATTTTTAATTTGATCACAAAGTTTGTTGGTATTATTTGAGCCTAAACCTAGTACTAAAGGAATCTTATTTTTAAAAGCTTTTATAAAAATTTGATTTATTTTTGTTTTTTCTTTTTCATCAAGTGTAGAAGATTCACCTGTTGTACCTTGAATAACAACGTATGAAATTTTACTTTTTAATAAATTCTCTGAAATATTGTAGATAGCTGATTCATCAATATTATTATTATCGTCAAATGGAGTTACTACAGCAACACCAACACCGGAAAAAATTGAAGAATATTTATTTTTCATTAATATTTTTGTCTTTATTATTTTATTTTTTCTAAATATTTAATAAGCTCATTACTAAACTTTGCAAAATTATTGAAAATATTAGAGAAAATTATATCATTAATATCCTTATTTGAATTATCAAAACCAATTCTAAATTTAGCATTTACCTTTGAGGAAATTAAAGTTAAAATTTCGTTGTCACCAAAATAATTTATCAGAAGGTCATAATTATATGAAATAAACTCATTTGCATCTGATGAAACAATATTCCCATAAAAATTAACTGATTCTTTTGAAATTCTCATTTTAGAGAAGGGATCATTAAAATTAGTATCCGAGAAGCTTATTATTTTTATGTCTTTTTCTTTAAGTCCAATTTTTTCAATTAGTTCGTGGATTTGATAATAATCAATATCAAGTTTAGTATCTATAATACAACCAATTTTATTAATTGGTTTTGAGAATCTCCTATCTCTATTTTTTAAAATTTTAATAGAGTCAAATATTTTATCTTTTAAAAACTTATTTCTTAAATATTTATAAATTTTTCTAAACATTAAAGGGTTAATTTAAATTTATTTAAAAAACTGTCTAAACTTATCATTTCTATTTCAAATAATTTAGCTTTTGATAATTTAGATGGACCAGGGTTTTCACCTAATATTAAATAATTAGTATTTTTTGATAATGATGATGATACTTTTCCGCCATTTTCTTCAATAAATAATTTTAATTTCTCTCTTGAAATTTGAAAATAAGTACCAGTAATTACAAATTTAAAATTAGATAAAACTGATGTTAAATTTGCAGTATTACTTGTATGAAATTTTAATCCGGTTTCTATCAATCTTCTAATTAAACACCTATTGTCATAATCATTAAAATAATTTACTAAGCTCCATGCAATTTTATCACCAATTTCATCAATTTTTAGTAGGTCATCGACTGATAATTTCATTAAATCGTTAATATTTGAAATATTTAATGTTATCTTTTTTGAAACAGTTTCGCCAACATATCGAATCCCCAAACCGAACAAAACTTTATTAAATGGTTGGTCTTTTGATTTTTCAATTGCATAGATTAAATTTTGAGCTGATTTATCTGCCATCCTTTCTAAATTTATTAAATCATTAACCTTCAACTTATATATGTCAGAAAAATCACTAATTAAATTCTTATCGAGAAGCCTTTCAATTGTTTCAGATCCAAATCCTTCAATATTCATAGCTTTTCTGGAAATAAAATGTTTTATTCTTCCTAATATTTGAGGATGACAAATCTTATAATTTGTACAATAGTGATGTGCTTCCCCATCTATTTTTACTAATTGATTTTTACATGAGGGACAATTTTTAATAAAAACTATTTCTTTAGAGTTTTGTGATCGCTTACTTAAAACTACATCAATAATTTTAGGTATGATTTCTCCACCTTTTTCTACAATAACATAATCATCGTATTTTAAATTTAATTTTTTTATTTGATCTGAATTATGCAGAGAGGCTCTTTTAACTATTGTACCATTTAACAAAATTGGTTGTAAATTAGCAACAGGTGTTATTGCTCCAGTTCTTCCTATCTGATATGTAATATCAATTAGTTTTGTAGTTACTTGTTCGGATTTAAACTTATAAGCGATTGCCCATCTTGGAAATTTTGAGGTAAAACCAAGCTTTTGTTGATAGTCTAACTTATTAACCTTAATTACAACACCATCAATTTCAAATTTATTAGAATCTTTATTTTTTTCCCAAAATTCTAAATATTTAATAACCTCGGACAAATTTTTACAAAATTTAAATGTTTGAGAAACATTAAATCCACATTTGATTCCAAAATTCAGTGATTCAATTTGAGACTTAAAAGGCAACTTATCCCCAACAACTTGAAAAGAGTAGCATTTCAAAGGTCTTTTCTTAACTTCCTCGCTTTTAATTAATTTAATACTTCCAGATGCAGTGTTCCTTGGATTCATATATGGTTGTTCACCCAAAGACAATCTATCTTGATTTAGTTTATTAAAATCATTTTTCTCAATTACAACCTCACCCCTGATATCAAAATCTAAATCATTTTTTATTTTTAATGGAATTGTATTTATTGTTTTAAGATTTTCAGTAACATTATCACCAGTAACTCCATCTCCTCTGGTCAAACCTTGGACAAAATTTCCGTTTTTGTATGATAGACTAACTGAAACCCCATCAAGTTTTAATTCGCAGCAATAACTAATATTTTCAACACCAATTTTCTTTTTAATTCTAATCTCCCAATCTATTAAATCTTTTATTGAATAGGAATTTTCTAACGAATACATCTGAAAACTATGATTAATGCTGTCAAATTCATTGGATAAAGAACTTCCAACTCTCATACTTGGAGAATTACTATCTGAAAATTCAGGATATTTATTTTCAAGATTAATAAGTTCCTTTAATTTGTTGTCAAATTCATAGTCACTAATTACAGGATTATTACTTACATAATATAAATGATTATGATGATGTATTTCATCTCTAAGTAAGTTTATTCTAATCTCTGGTTTCATTTTTCTGCTTTAATCATTCTTTTCATTTCTCTGAAGTCCTTCTTGATTTCAATATTTTTAAAATTATAATTTATTAAAATATTTTTTACATCATCAATTTTTTTTTGACAACACTCAAAAAATATAAAACCATTACTAGTTAATGAAATTGATGCTTTTTGAATTATAGATTTGTAATAAATCAAAGGATCTTCATTATTTACAAAAATAGCATTATTGGGCTCATATCTTTTTACTCTTTCATGAATATTTTTAAAGTCATCGTAAGAAACATAAGGGGGATTTGAAACAATTAAATTAAATTTATTAATAGGTATTTTTTCATTAAAAATATCACACGTTTTAATACTAATATCAATATTATTATTAATTGCATTTAATTTAGCTATTTCTACAGCTTTAGCTGATGAATCCCAAGCCTCAACATCGCAATTTTTTAATTTCTTTTTTAGAACAAGGGCAATCAAACCAGATCCTGTACCAATATCTAGAACCTTAAGATTACATAATTCATGAGAAATAATCCAAGAACATAATTCCTCAGTTTCAGGTCTTGGGATTAGTACATTTTTGTCTAGTTTAAAATTTATTCCAAATATTTTTTTTTTACCAACTACATATTGAATTGGCATATTATCTTTTAATTGATTTATTTTATTATTTAAGGTAATAATATCACGATCTAAAAGAACTTTATTATAATCGGTGATGTATTTTATTTTAGATATTTTTAAAAAACTATCAATTAGTTCAAAAAAAATAATCTGGATTTCGTCATCATTATATAAAAAGCAAAGTTCTTTTTTTAAGAATATTTTAAGGGCTGAAAGCGTCATATTTTTTTAATATCAAATTTCATTTCTAACTTAGCATCATAAAATTACTTATAAATTTTTTAGAATGAATTATGATTCATTAATGCAAAGATGTATTAACATAGGCGACTCCGCAATAGGTTTTACCTATCCAAATCCAAATGTTGGAGCTCTAATATATAAAAACGGAAAAATTATTGGTGAGGGGTTTACTGGAAATCATGGAAAAAATCATGCTGAAATTAATGCAATTGAATGTGTTAAAGACAAGAGTGACTTAAAAGGTTCTACTCTGTTTGTTACTCTTGAACCTTGTTCTCATTATGGAAAAACACCTCCTTGTACAAAAAGAATTATTGAGTGTAATATAAAAACTGTTGTTATTGGTTGTAAAGATCCAAATATTCTTGTAAATGGATCTGGCATTGAAATGCTTAAAAAAAACAATATAGACGTGAAGGTTAGTGTACTTGAAAAAGAATGTCTTGAATCACTAAAAAGATTTATGACATTTCAGAAGAAAAAAAGACCATATATAATATTAAAATGGGCTGAATCTTTTGATGGAATCATATCCCCAAATAAAAAAAATAATAATAGACCATTTTGGATATCAAATAAAATTTCTAGACAACTAGTTCACAAATGGAGAAGTCAGGAACATGCTATTTTGGTTGGTTCAAAAACAATGGATTTTGACAATCCACTATTAGATAGTAGGGACTGGGATAAAAACAACCCATTAAAACTGATAATTGGAAGTCCTAAAAACAAGATTAAAGATGCTGACTATATTTTTAGCGGTGGTAATTTGGATATTAAAACTATTATTAATTATCTACATGAAAAAAATATTCAAAGTATATTAGTTGAAGGTGGAAAAAAAACTCTGGATACTTTTATTAATAATAAAATGTGGGATGAAGCTAGAATTTTCAAATCAAGAAATAAATTACTTAATGGTATTTCAGCTCCAAAAATTGAAGGACTTAAAATAAGTGAAAAAAAATTAAAAGGGGATAAGCTTAGGGTTTTAAAAAACTGTTAATCATTTCTTCAATATTTTTTGGACATCTTATTGGTTTTTTAGTTTTACTATTAAGAAAAATTAATTTTGTATAGCCTTCGTTTATTAATTCATTATTCCTTTTTATTAAATAATTAAATTCAATTGAATACGATGGGATATTTAATATTGTAGTTTCTAAAATTAAATCATCATCAAAAAAAGCGGGTTTTCTAAATGTAATTTTTGTTTTTACAAGTGGGAGAATAATTTGTTTAGATTCTAATTTTTTATATGAATAACCAATATTTTTTAGCCATTGCAACCTGCCTATCTCATAATATTTTAAATAATTACTGTGGTGAACAAAAGACATTGAATCTGTTTCAGAGTAACGAACATTTATTTGAGTTTTGTATGTTTTTTTTGTTAACAGGTAAAGAGTTTTTAGTAGTCTATAATATCAATAAAACTTTTTTAAAAATCAATAGTGAAATGATTTTTTTTTAAAAAAAAAATCCACATATTTGTTACTGTAATTATAACGATAAGCTTATTCTAGTTTATCAATTTAATGACAACAAACCAAATTAAAATTATATAAATGACTGCAGAATCAGTATGGAATAATTGTCTTGATTTTATAAAAGATAATATCCAACTGCAAGCGTTTAAAACTTGGTTTGAGCCGATTAAACCTGTCAAGCTTGATGGTAATGTTTTAAGTGTACAAGTTCCTAGTAAGTTTTTTTATGAATGGCTTGAAGAACATTATATAAAAATACTAAAATCATCACTAAATAAAGAGCTTGGAGATGATGCAAAACTAGTTTACATCATTAAGATGGAAAATTCATTTGGGTCATCTAAATCATTTACGGAAAAAATTCCAAGTCAATATAAACCTAAAATAAGCTCTCAGTCAATTGAAAGTTCTACAAGCTTTATAAAATCAGAATTAACAAATCCATTTATTATCCCCGGAATTAAAAATTTTAAAATTGACTCACAACTCAATCCAAATTATACTTTTAATAATTTTCTTGAAGGTGATTCTAACAGATTAGCAAGGTCTGCTGGTTATGCTGTTTCAAACAGACCTGGAGGAACTTCTTTTAATCCATTACTAATTTTTGGAGGAGTAGGATTGGGTAAAACTCATTTAGTTAATGCTATTGGCATCAATATAAAACAAAAATTTCCTGAAAAAACAGTTTTATATATTTCTGCTGAAAAATTTACTCAACAATATGTTGAATCTGTTAAAAAAAATAATAGAAATGATTTTATACATTTTTATCAATTAATTGATGTATTAATTATTGATGATGTTCAGTTTTTTTCTGGAAAATCAGGGACTCAGGATGTTTTTTTTCATATTTTCAATCATCTACATCAAAATGGCAAACAAGTTGTTTTGACGTCTGATAAAGCTCCTGTAGATATGCAAGAGATCGAACAAAGATTGCTTTCAAGATTTAAATGGGGATTGTCAGCAGAACTTCAAACACCTGACCTTGAAACTCGCATTTCAATTATCGAAAATAAACTCTTGTTAGATGGTGTTGAAATGGATGAAGATATTATTTTGTATGTAGCTAAAAATATTAAAACTAATATCAGAGAACTTGAAGGTGCTATAATATCCTTAATGGCTCAATCATCTTTTAACAAAAAGAAAATTACAATAGAATTAGCTAAAGTTGTAGTTGAAAAATTTGTTAAAAACACAAAAAAAGAAATTTCTATTGATCAAATTCAAAAAATTGTTTCAGATTACTTTCAAATGGATGTCAATACACTTCAATCTAAAACTAGGAAAAGACACATAGTTCAAGCTAGACAGTTAGCAATGTTTTTTTCAAAAAAGTTTACTAAAGCTTCTCTTGCAAGTATTGGTAACAAAATTGGACACAGAGATCATGCGACAGTGCTTCATGCATGTAAGACTGTAGACAACTTAGCTTTTACTGACAAACATTTTAGAAAATATGTTGATGATCTTACTAAAAAATTTTCTGATTAGTCTAGATTAGGCTTTCTTATTGCAACAATGTTTGAAATATCATAGTTTTTAAAAATTTTAATATAATCTGAAATTTTAGTACCATTAATATCCTGGAGATCTAACATAATATTACAATTACTTCTCAAAAATTTTTTTACATTTCCGGGTCCTGACAGATGAGCTGCTGCTATAATTCCAGATTCAGAAATGTAATGATCATTAATATTTAAACCATGGAATTTACTTATTTCTCTTCTTAAAATCCATTTATTTCTCATGACATTCATTAAAAAAGCTTTTTCTTGAATAGCAGGATTATTAATAAAATCATTTTTATACTCAATTCTTAAAACCTTTAATGTTGATACACCAAATTGATACTTTCCTAAGTAACCTAATTTATTTACTTTATCATAATTCGATCCAGACTCAAAAAAACCTATAAATTCTTTAAAACCTACAAAGTCCCTTTCAATAAAAGGTGCTTTATGTTTAATATTTTCAATATTATATGTTAAGGGAACACTATACTCAATATTAAAATTAATTGAAGAAAATGAGTTTGAATTAGTGTGAGAGATTATGTTACCAAAAAGGATGGTTAAGGCGAATAATGATATTAGTCTTATTTTATAAAACAATACTAAAAATTAAACAAATCAATTAATGATTTCCATTACAAAACTAAGTATTTTTTTAATTATCTAATTTTCAGTGTTTTATCTACGAATATTTCTCTCCTTTAACCATTTGGTATATTGTCTTTTTTTCTGATTATGTTCTGCATTTGTTTTTGAAAAAAGATGGTACCCTGGATTAGAAACATCAGCAACAAAGTATATAAATTTATGACTAGATGGGTTTAAAACTGCTTCAATTGCAGAAATATCTGGTGTAACAATTGGTCCTGGTGGCAATCCTCTGTTAATATAAGTATTGTAAGGAGACTTTATCCTAAGGTCCTTATATAAAACCCTTCTAATTTTTGTATCAAATCCATCTCTTTTCTTAATTGTGTAAACAACAGTTGGATCTGCCTGTAGTTTCATTCTTCTATCCAAACGATTTAAATATACACCTGCTATCGTGGGTCTTTCATCAACTTTAGGCGTTTCTTTTTGAACAATCGAGGCAAGAGTCATTATTTCAATAGGATTTAAATTAATTTTTACAGATTTACTTATCCTCTCTTCATTCCAAAAATTATCAAATTCTTTAACTATTCTATTTCTAAACTGTAAGGCATTTGTATTCCAATAAAATTCATAAGTGTTAGGAATGAATAAAGAAAATACAGATTCCTTACTTAAATTTAAATCATTTAAAAACTCTTTATCATTGAAAACAGTTAATAATGAAAGACTATCAGCCTCAATTTTTGAAGATATTTTTCCGACAAGCTGATTTATTGTTTCAATATTATTAAACGTAATCTTCAAAGGAGTATTATTAGATCTTAGAGAATTTATAATTTCAGTATTATTATAATTTTTAAAAATTCTAAATCTTCCTGGCTTAATATTACTAAAATATTCTTTGTAAGATGCAGCTTTAACAAATTTTGATACATCTTTTATATGAGGTTTTAAAGAGTCTAATAAATATTCTTTATTAGTTTTGGTTGGCACATAGAAGTAAATGAAATCATTTTCAAATGTTGTATTACTTTTAAAAAATATATTAAAATAATAATAAGACACACCTGATGATATTAAAATGAATAGTGTAAAAAATATTAATTTATTTTTTTTCAAATCTCTAATTTTCCATCAAAAACCTTAACGACCTCGCCTGATAAATATATTTCGGAAAAAGTTTCGTTAGTATTTTTAAAATTAACAGTCAAATCACCTCCTTTAGTTTGTAAAATTACTTTTTCAGTATTTAATAAAGATAAAATATTTAATACAATTGCACTTGCAACAGCTCCAGTTCCGCAAGAAAGCGTTTCATTTTCAACTCCTCTTTCATAGGTTCTAATCATATATTTATTATTCTTTAGTTTGTGCAAATAATTAATATTTACTCCATCCTTAAAAATATTTTTCTTTCGGATTATTCTTGATTGTTTAATTAAATCAACTGCGTTAACATCATCAACGACCTTAACTAAAT
>JBELHE010000030.1:9281-17561 GCA_042091575.1 Cryomorphaceae bacterium | reverse complement strand
TTATCTACACCATATGCTAGAGCTGCTGCTGTTGGTTCATTAATAATTCTTTGAACTTTAAGACCTGAAATTTCACCTGCTTCTTTAGTTGCTTGGCGCTGTGCATCATTAAAATATGCAGGTACAGTTACAACAGCTTCACTGACACTTGAACCAAGATAATCTTCAGCAGTTTTTTTCATTTTCTGTAAAATCATTGCAGATAATTCTTGTGGTGTATATAATCTTCCGTCAATATCTACTCTGGATGTATCATTGTCACCTTTTACTACTTTATAAGCAGATCTTTTAGCATCATTTTTTGATTCTGAAAATTTACTACCCATAAACCTTTTAATTGAAGAAATTGTTTTGGTGGGATTAGTAACAGCTTGTCTTTTGGCTGGATCACCTACCTTTATTTCTCCACCTTCAACAAAAGCTATAACAGAGGGTGTTGTTCTTTTACCTTCAGCATTAGGGATTACAACTGGTTCATTACCTTCCATAACTGAAACACATGAATTGGTTGTCCCTAAGTCAATACCTATAATTTTACTCATAATTGAATTTTTTTAATTAAATATTCAATGATTATGCCATTATTAAATACTGTCACTATGTCAGTATCATTAAAATTATTTCAATAAATTTACTTGAAATATATTAAGATGTACAAAAGGATTACTACGAACACTCTTCATGAAATGAAATTAAACAGTGAAAAAATAAGTATGTTGACTGCATATGATTTTACGTTTGCAAGAATTGTTGATAAAGCTAATATTGATGTTATTTTAGTAGGTGATTCAGCATCTAATGTTATAGCAGGAAATGAAACAACTGTTCCAATAACACTCAATCAGATGATATATCATGCTTCATCAGTAGTGAAAGCTGTAAAAAGAGCTTTAGTTGTTGTAGATTTACCATTTGGTTCTTATCAATCAGATCCTCATGAAGCTCTAAGATCAGCTATTAGAATCATGAAAGAATCAGGTGCACACGCAGTAAAATTAGAAGGTGGAAGCGAAATTGGAGAATCAATAGATAGAATAATTAAGGCAGGTATTCCTGTAATGGGTCATCTAGGTCTAACTCCCCAATCAATATATAAATTTGGAACATATAGTGTTAGAGCCAGAGAAGAACATGAAGCTAATCAGCTAATTAAAGATGCTAAATTTTTAGAGGAGACAGGATGTTTTGCTACTGTTTTAGAAAAAATTCCTTCAAAATTATCTAAAAAAGTTAGCAAAGAAACTAATTTCCCATTAATTGGAATTGGTGCTGGAAATCATGTTGATGGTCAAGTCCTTGTTTTACATGATTTGTTAGGTCTAACTCATGAATTTAATCCAAGGTTTTTAAGAAGATATATGGATCTAAATAAAACTGTTGGATCAGCTATAAAAAAATATGTTGATGATGTGAAAAATAGTGATTTCCCCAGTCAAAATGAAATGTACTAAATGGACATTATTTATGAAGACAATCACTTTCTAATAATTAACAAAAGACCAGGACAACTTTCACAATCAGACAGAACTGGAGATAAATCAGTTTTAGATTTATCTAAGTTATACATAAAAAAAAAATATAAAAAAAACGGAAATGTGTTCCTTGGCCTTGTGAACAGGATTGATAGACCAACCAGTGGACTTTTAATATTAGCTAAAACGAGTAAATGTCTTGAAAGAATGAACAAAGTTTTAAGGTTAAGAGAAATAAAAAAAATATATTTTGCTATTACTGAAAAGGGACCAATTAATAATACAGGAAAGCTTGTTAATTATTTGAAAAAAAATGAGAAAAAAAATAAGTCTTTTATTGTTAGTAAAGGCACAAAGGGTGCTAAAAAAAGTATTTTGACATATCATTTGATTAAGAAATTGAATAATTATCATGTTCTTAAAATAAATATTGAAACTGGGAGACATCATCAAATAAGAGCTCAACTTTCAAATATAAATTGCCCAATTAAAGGAGATATTAAATATGGTGCCAAAAGAACAAACATTGACAAGAGTATTTGTTTACACTCTACAAGTTTAGAGTTTATCCATCCAACAACATCTGAAATTTTAAAAATAGAGGCTAAATTTCCAGATTCAAAAATTTGGAATAGTTTTTAAAAACATTTACAAATTATAATCATATTTACTATTTTAGCCTACTTAGTAAAGGCAAATGCAAAAAGATACTGTCAAGATTTTTGATACAACTCTTAGAGATGGTGAGCAGGTTCCAGGCTGTAAGCTAGAAACAAAGCAAAAACTTATCATAGCTGAAAAATTAGATTTTCTTGGTGTTGATATAATTGAAGCTGGTTTTCCAATTTCAAGTCCTGGAGATTTTAATTCAGTTATTGAGATTTCAAAAATTGTTAAAAACGCTAGTGTCTGTGGGTTAACAAGAGCTGTCAAAAAGGATATAGAAGTTGCAGCAAAATCATTAAAAAATGCGAAAAGACCGAGGATACATACTGGTATTGGAACATCAGATTCACATATAAAACATAAATTTAATTCCAACAGAAAAGATATTCTTGATAGAGCTACTAAGGCTGTTGCATTTGCAAAAAACTTTGTAGATGATGTTGAATTTTATGCTGAAGATGCTGGACGGACTGATAATGAATTCTTAGCATTAGTCTGTGAAAAAGTAATTTTATCTGGAGCTACAGTTTTAAATATTCCTGATACAACTGGTTATTGTCTCCCAAACGAATATGGAAAAAAAATTAACTTTCTAATAAATAATGTTCCTAATATTGACAAAGCAACCATTTCATGCCATTGTCACAATGACTTAGGTTTAGCTACAGCTAATTCAATTGAAGGTGTTATCAATGGAGCTAGACAAATTGAATGCACTATTAATGGGATAGGTGAAAGAGCTGGAAACACTTCTCTTGAAGAAGTAGTAATGATTTTAAGACAACACAGCGAATTAAACCTTGAAACTAATATAAATTCAAAACTTTTATTGGAAATGAGTAAATTAGTTTCTGAACTTATGGGCATGATTGTTCAACCAAATAAAGCTATTGTAGGCTCAAATGCATTTGCTCACAGTTCTGGTATTCATCAGGATGGTGTAATTAAGAACAGAGAAACATATGAGATAATAGATCCAATAGATGTTGGAGTTAATGAATCAGCTATAGTCTTAACAGCTAGAAGCGGCAGAGCTGCAATTGCTTTTAGAGCAAAAAAAATTGGATATGATTTAACTAAAATTCAATTAGATAAGGTTTATCATGAATTTTTAAAATTTGCTGATATAAAAAAGGAAGTAACTGATAATGATTTACCACACATAATAAAATTATCAAATATTTAATTTAATGTCTAAGACACTTTTTGATAAAATTTGGGATTCTCACGTAGTTGAAGTTGTTGATAACGGACCAAGTGTTTTTTTAATTGATAAACATTTTATTCATGAAGTAACTAGTCCTCAAGCTTTTGATGAATTAAAAAGAAAAAAAATCAGAGTTTTTGATCCAAAAAAAATAGTTGCAACCGTAGACCACAATGTTCCAACTTTAAATCAGCATCTTCCAATTACAGATAAGCTTTCAAGAAATCAAGTTGAAAAACTAAAAATCAATTGTTCTGAAAATAATATTGAATTGTATGATTTAGGAAATCCTAATCAAGGAATTGTACATGTTATAGGTCCAGAACTTGGAATTACTCAACCTGGAATGACAATTGTATGTGGAGATAGTCATACATCTACTCATGGCGCATTTGGTGTTATAGCATTTGGAATAGGAACAAGTCAAGTTGCTCAAGTATTAGCTAGTCAATGCCTACTTTTGAACAAACCAAAAAAAATGAGAATAAATATTGATGGTAAATTAAATAAAAATGTTACTCCCAAAGATGTTATTCTGTATATTCTTTCAAAACTTGGAACAAGTGGTGGAACTGGCTTCTTTGTCGAATATAGCGGCAATGTTTTTAAAAAAATGTCAATGGAAGGAAGAATGACAGTATGTAATATGAGTATTGAAATGGGTGCAAGAGGAGGAATTATAGCTCCTGACGAAGTAACTTATAAATATTTAATGGGAAGAAAATTTTCTCCAAAAGGTGATAATTTAAAATCTAGAATTATTGATTGGAAAAAACTTAAAACGGAGAATGATGCAACTTTTGATTTGGAATATAGCTTTGACGCTATTGATATTTTCCCCATGTTAACTTATGGCACAAATCCGGGGATGGGAATAAAGTTTAGTGAAAAAATTCCTCAGCACACAAATCAGTCTGATTTAAAAGCTTTAAAATACATGGGTTTTAAAGCTGGAGAAACTCTTATTGGTAAAAAAATTAATTATGTTTTTATTGGAAGTTGCACAAATTCTAGAATTGAGGATTTTAGATCTGTAGCGAATTATATAAATAATAAAAAAAAATCTCCAAATATCAATGCTCTCATAGTTCCTGGTTCTCAAAATGTTCTTAATCAAATTATAGATGAAGGTTTAGATGCTATTTTTGAAAAATCAGGTTTTGAAATTAGACAACCAGGTTGTTCTGCTTGTCTGGGAATGAATGAGGATAAAGTTCCCCCTGGTAAGCTGTGTATTTCAACTTCTAATAGAAATTTTGAGGGCAGACAGGGGCCTGGATCAAGGACAATATTATCAAGTCCATTAATGGCAGCAGCTGCAGCTATTCATGGAAAAATTGTTGATATAAATGAGTAAAATAAAAAAAATTAAAATCATTAACTCAACAGCGGTACCCATTCCTATTGAAAATATTGATACGGATCAAATTATTCCTGCTAGATTTTTAAAAGCTACAAGCAAATTAAATTTTGGTAAAAACTTGTTTAGAGATTGGAGATACAACAATAAAGGTGAAATAAATAAAAACTTTGTTTTAAATAATTCAATTTATTCTGGAAATATTTTAATTGCTGGTTCAAATTTTGGATGTGGTTCAAGTAGAGAACATGCTGCATGGGCTATAAAAGACTATGGATTTGATATTGTTATCTCTAGTTTTTTTGCCGATATTTTTAAAATGAATGCCTTAAATAATAACATACTACCAATTCAATTAAATGACAAGATTTTAAAACATTTATTTGAATCAATATATAAAAATCCCTCAATTCGATTTAAAATTGATCTGCCCTCACAAACTGTAGGAATTAATAAAGAGTTAATCCATTTTGAGGTTGATAATTATAAAAAAATGTGTCTTATTAATGGATATGATGATATTGACTATCTAATTTCAAAGAAAAAATTAATTAAAAACTTTATAAATCAAAGATGACTAAAATTGCAGTTCTCCCTGGAGATGGGATTGGTCCTGAAATAATTAATGAAGCATTAAAAGTTATTAAAGCTGTTTCAGATAAAATTAATATTCAATTTGATTTTACATTTTGTGATGTTGGAGCTATAGCAATTGATAAATTTAATACCCCTCTTCCCAACAAAACATTAAATGTATGTAAAAAATCAGATGCCATACTATTTGGAGCAATCGGACACCCAAAATTTGATAATAATCCAAACTTAAAAATAAGACCTGAACAAGGTTTACTAAAATTAAGAAAAGAGTTAGGTCTATTTGCTAACCTAAGGCCAGTAAAATCTTACAAAGAACTTTTGAGTTTATCACCTATAAAACAAGAGATAATTGATGGAGTTGATATGTTGATAGTTAGAGAATTAACTGGTGGCTTATATTTTGGAGATAAAAAAACTGACAATAATATTTCAACTGATATATGTACATATAGTGCATTAGAAATTGAAAGAGTTACAAATATTGCGATTGAATATGCAAAAAAAAGAAGAAATAAAATAACACTAGTTGATAAAGCTAACGTTCTTGAAACCTCTAGATTGTGGAGAAAAACAGTTCAAAATATCGCAACTATGCATCCAGAAATAGAATTGGACTATATGTTTGTTGATAACGCAGCAATGCAAATAATACTAAATCCAAAACAATTTGATGTTATACTAACTGAAAATTTATTTGGTGATATTATTTCAGATGAAGCAAGTGTAATCGGAGGATCTATCGGAATTTTGTCTTCTGCATCCTTAGGAAATAAAATGGGTTTATTTGAACCAATTCACGGATCTTTTCCACAAGCTACTGGGAAAAACATTGCAAATCCCTTAGCTTGCATTCTTTCAGGGTCGATGATGTTAAATTATCTAGGAATAATTAAGGGCTCTGAAATGATTCAAAAGGCAGTTGAAAAATCATTGTTAAAAAAAATCACAACAACTGATATAAATAAAAAAAACCCATATAATACCTCGGAGATAGGGGATTTTATATCTAGGTATATTACTAAAAATTATTAGTATTATTTTTTATTTTTTTCATCATCCTCAAATTGCTTTTTTAAATCAGCTAAGGCCACAATATCACCCAAAGTTGATTTATCCATTCTTTCTTTTTTATTATTTTTTTTAGGAATTTCAATTCTATCTGATTTGTAAGTTGAGGTATGTGACATTACAATTCTTTTAAACTCACTATTACATTCCAAAACTTTAAAATTAACTTTATCTCCTTCTTTAAGAACAGAACCATCTTCCTTAAACATATGTTTTTTTGGTACTATTGCAGAAAGTTCATCAGATAAATTAATTATTGCGCCCTTATCCCCAATTGAATTTATACTAAGTTCATGAGTTGAATCAACAGCATATGTTTTTAAATATTTATCCCACGGGTTTATCGTCATTTGTTTATAACCTAAACTTAATTTTCTTTCATTGACATCTAGTTCAAGAACTATAACCTCAATTTCGTCAGAGATTGAAAATAATTCAGATGGATGTTTTATTTTTTGAGTCCAAGATAAATCAGAAATATAAATTAAACCATCAATTCCCTCCTCAAGTTCAACAAATACACCAAAATTTGTAAAATTCCTAATTTTACCTTTATGTTTTGATTTTACTGGATATTTAGAGGTAATATCTGTCCATGGATCATTTGTAAGTTGCTTTATCCCTAAAGACATTTTTCTAGACTCCCTATCCAAAGTCAAAACTACAGCCTCTACTTCATCACCAACTTGAACAAAATCTTGAGCTGATCTTAGATGGGTAGACCATGACATTTCAGAAACATGTACTAATCCTTCAACACCATCAACAACTTCAATAAAAGCTCCATAATCTGCAATAACTGAAACTTTACCTTTAATTTTATCACCCTCGTTTATACTTGAATCAAGATTTTCCCATGGATGCTTACTTAATTGCTTTACACCAAGTTGGATTCTGGATTTATCATCATCAAAATCAAGGATAACAACATTTAATTTTTGATCTAAATCAAGAATTTCACTTGGATGATTAATTCGATTCCATGATAAATCAGTGATGTGTATTAATCCATCAACTCCACCTAAATCAACAAAAACACCATAGGTTGTAATATTTTTGACGATACCTTCAAGGACTTGACCTTTTTCTAGTTGAGAAATTATTTCTTTTTTCTGTTCCTCTAAATCAGCTTCAATTAATGCTTTGTGTGAAACAACAACATTTTTAAATTCATGATTAATTTTTACTACTCTAAACTCCATATTTTTATCAACATATTGGTCATAATCTCTAATTGGCTTTACATCAATTTGAGATCCGGGTAAAAATGCTTCTAAACCAAATACATCCACAATCATTCCTCCTTTGGTTCTACATTTTACAAAACCAGTTACAACAGTTTCCTTTTCGTGAGCATCAATAACTCTTTCCCAAGCTTTGATGGTTCTAGCTTTTCTGTGGGATAAAACTAGTTGACCAGTTTTATCTTCTTGAATATCAACAATCACTTCTACTTTATCACCTACTTTTAAATCAGGGTTATATCTGAACTCATTTAATGAAATTACACCTTCTGATTTAGCATTAATATCAATTATTGCTTCTCTTTCAGTTATATTTAAAACTTCTCCAGTAATAACATTATCGTCATAAGTGTCTACAAAATTTTCATTGATTAATTTATCAAATTCTTCAATTTGTTTAGAATCTATAGTTTGAATACCTTCCTCATATTCATTCCAATTAAAATCATCTTCATTTTTTGATTTATCATTTGTAATATCAACGCTTGAAGTAAAGTCATTTTGTAATGAATTGTTATCAGCTACCTTTTTTGTAGATATTTTCTTTTCAGCTACCTTTTCTAGAGATATTTTCTTTTCAGCTACCTTTTTAGTAGATGTCTTCTTTTCAGCTACCTTTTTAGTAGATGTCTTCTTTTCAGCTACCTTTTTTGTAGATGTCTTCTT
>JBELHE010000030.1:0-9181 GCA_042091575.1 Cryomorphaceae bacterium | reverse complement strand
ATTCTCTAATTCTTCCTCTTTGGATTTTTTTGTAGGCATAGTCCTAGTTTTGTATTCTAACTTATTTAGTAGGTTAAGAATCAGTTAGAAGATTGTTAATTTAAATAAACCTTTTCTTTACCTACTACATTCTCAAAAAGGTATGCGAATTTAACATCAATTTATATTTATTACAAATTTTAAATAATTATTTTAATTTATGTGTTTAATTATTTTGTCAACTACATGATTAATTGATAAATCATCAGAGTTAATAACAATAGAATTTTTAGGTATTATTAACGGAGAGTATTCTCTATTTGTATCAACAATATCTCTCTTATTTAGATCTAATTTTACATCATTAATTGATATACCTTTTTCTTTATTTTTTAATTCATTCCATCTTCTTTCGGATCTATTTTTTAAAGAAGCTTCAAGGTAAAATTTATATTTAGCGTTTGGAAATACTACAGATCCAATATCTCTTCCGTCCATTACAATTGACTGGTTTTTTGCAATTTTTCTTTGAAGCTTTAAGACATATTCTCTGATCTCCTTAATGGTTGCTACAGTACTAACATTGTTTGATATTTTTGAAGTTCTAATTCTTTTCTCAACATATTTATTGTTAATACATATTTGAAACTTGTTTCGCTTATTTCTTTCAAATGAGATTTTGTTATTACCTAGACATTTTATCAATGATTGGATATTTATCTTTTTATCTGTAATTAAATTATTATCTAAAGCTAAGAGGGTAATTGCTCTGTAAATTGATCCAGAATCAATATGAACAATGGAATAAAATTTAGAAAGTAATTTTGCAGCAGTACTTTTTCCAGACGATGAAGGACCATCAATTGTAATTATCATCTAAATAAGTTTTTTATGATTCTTTATTTTATTTTTATTTAAAGAAATTCCTATAACTTCTTTCATTGTACTTACATAATAAAATTTTAAACCCCTAAGATATTTATTATCAATTTCTTCAATATTTTTCTTATTATCACTTGACAGGATAATTTCTTTAATGTTAGCTCTTTTAGCTGCCAAAATTTTTTCTTTTATACCTCCAACTGGTAAAACTTTTCCTCTCAAAGTTATTTCACCAGTCATTGCTAACTTATCCTTAACCTTTTTTTGAGTTAGTAATGAAACTAATGAAGTCAACATAGTAATTCCAGCACTGGGACCATCTTTTGGAGTTGCACCTTCAGGAACGTGGAGGTGAAAATTATATTTATTAAATATATCGGAATTAATTTTATAGTCTTTACAATTTGCTTTAATAAATTCAATAGCTATTGTTGCGGATTCTTTCATGACCTTACCTAAATTTCCAGTTATAGTAAGTAGACCTTTACCGGGTGATATAATTGACTCAATAAATAATATTTCACCTCCGTATTGCGTCCAAGCTAAACCGGTTGTAACACCAACAACATCATTATTTTCATATAAAGATTTAGATAAAGGGACACCTAATACTTTTGTTAATTCATCAAGTGTGATTTGATTAATACTATTAGAATTTTCAACAACTTTTATAGCAATTGATCTACATAATTTAGCAATATTTTTTTCAAGCTTTCTAACACCAGATTCTCTGGTGTAACCTTCAATTATTGATTTTATTAATCCTGTTGATAACTTAAAATCATGATTTATTAAACCATGTTGAATAATTTGTTTTTTTAATAAATATTTTTTGGCAATCTGTACTTTTTCTTCAGTACTATAGCCAGATATATTTATTATTTCCATCCTGTCTAATAGTGCGGGTTGAATTGTATTTAGATTATTTGCAGTAGCAATAAATAGAACTTTTGATAAATCAAATCCTAGTTCAAGAAAATTATCATAGAAATCAGAATTTTGTTCAGGGTCAAGAACTTCTAACATTGCTGAAGATGGATCACCTTGTGAACTTGTTGAAAGTTTATCAATTTCATCTAAAACAAAAACAGGATTTGAAGTTTTAGCTTTTTTCAAACATTTTATTATCCTGCCAGGCATAGCGCCTATATATGTCTTTCTATGACCACGAATTTCTGCTTCATCTCTAAGTCCGCCTAAAGAAACTCTAATGTACTCTCTTCCTAACGCTTCAGCTATTGATTTTCCTAAAGAAGTCTTACCCACACCAGGTGGACCATAGAAACATAAAATGGGTGAATTTAAATCTTCTTTTAATTTTAAAACGGCAATTTGTTCAATTATTCTTTTTTTAACATCTAAAAGTCCATAATGATCTCTGTCAAGAATTTTTTTTGCTCTTTTTAAATTAAAATTATCTTTTGAGAATTCATTCCATGGTAAATCTAAAATTAGATCCAAATAATTTCTTTGAATTGAATATTCAGAAACTTGAGGATTCATTCTTTGGAGTTTTTTAAGCTCTTTATGGAAATGAGTTTTAACTTCTTCATTCCATTTTTTAGTTTTGGATTTAATTTTCATTCCCTCAACTTCTTGATCATTCGAGGATGTTCCTAGCTCTTCTTGAATAGTTTTTAATTGTTGATTTAAAAAATATTCTTTTTGCTGTTGATCCAAATCAGATCTTACCTTCAACTGTATATCATTTTTTAATGATAATTTTTGGAATTCAATATTCATGAATTTTAGACAACTTAGCGCTCTTTCTAGTAGATCGTCAATTTCCAAAATTTTATATTTTTCAGAAACGGAAATATTCATATTAGAAGAAACAAAATTGACAAGAAAGGAATTGCTATGAATATTTTTTATAGCAAACGATGCCTCTGATGGAATATTTGGATTTTCATTTATAATTTTTAGTGACAGATCCCTAATTGAATCAATTGTCGCAAGAAACTCTTTATCATCTTTTTTGGGTTTGAGCTCTTTTATTTCCTCAACAGAGGATAAAATAAATGGATCTTCGGAAACAATATTTTTTATTTGAAATCTTTTTTTTCCTTGAATAATTATAGTCAAATTTCCATCAGGCATTTGTAAAACCCGTAAAATTTTAGCAACCGTACCAATTTTATTTATGTCAGAAAAAGATGGGTCCGAAACACTGCTATCTTTTTGTGAAACAACTCCAATCAATTTATCGCCAGAATTTGCGTGTTTAATTAACTTCACAGATTTATCTCTTGTTGCGGTTATTGGAATAACCACACCTGGAAATAAAACCGTATTCCTAAGAGGCAGAATTGGTAAAGTTTCAGGAATAGTCTCCTTTGAAATAGCTTCTTCATCATCAGATGTCATCAAAGGAATCAAATCCGATTCTTCATCTATGGGGTTAAGTGATATCGAACTTAAATCAAAAATTTTACTCATGTAGTGTCATTATGTCAGTTATATAACAAAAAATATAATTATATAACTAGAGTCAAGATTCATGCCATCAAAAATCTATACTTCCTTAATTTTAATACCACTTAGTAAGATTGCGCCAATAACAAAAAGCCCAGCAAAAACTAGAATTGAAATTCTTATATTTCCAGTTAACTGATCAATAAGACCAGACATAAAGGTACCTACTACAATACTTATTATCATAGACATTTGATAAAAACTAAAATACGAACAAGTATCTTTTGTTTTGGGAATTAATTTAGAATAAGTAGATCTTGATAAAGATTGAATACCTCCCATTACCAAGCCAACAAATGCAGCAACAATATAAAACTCATAAGAATATTTAATAAAAAATGCACCAAAACAGAGCAAAAACCAAACAATATTAAAAAGTATTAATGTGTTTATATTTCCTATTTTGTTTGACAACTTAGCCCCTCCTATTGAGCCAATTATGGCAATAAGCTGGATTAACAACATACTTAAAATTAAGCCAAAAAGTTTCTCTCCTTCACCCCAAATTATTTCTTGATCTCCAAAGTATGTTGCAATAAGTATAATTGTTTGGACAGCAGTTGAAAATATGAAAAAAGCAAGAAGAAACTTTCTAATGTATGAGTCATTTTTCATTAATTTCCAAACCTGAATTAATTTATTAAATCCAGAAAATAAAAATGATTTTTTTAATAGATCTTTTTTATTAACATTGTTTTTTTTCTGAGGTAAGTAATAAAAAGTGTATTGACTAAATATTAACCACCAAAGTCCAACTGTTAAGAAGGATACTTTCATGGCATCGATGCTACCTTGATCTGATTTTTCAAATCCAAATAAATCAGGCTTATTTATCATAAATAAATTTACTAATAAAAGAATGACACTACCTACATAACCATATGAATATCCTAAAGCACTTGCATTATCTTGTTCTTCTGGTAATGCAATGTCTGGTAAATAAGAATTATAAAAAACAAGACTAGCCCAAAAAGAGAATAATGCAAAAAAATAAAAAAGTAAGCCTAAATAAATATTATTTAAATCGAAAAAATATAAACCCATACACGAAAAACTTCCGATATAAACAAACAATTTCATGAAAGATTTTTTGTTTCCTAAAAAATCTGCAACACCAGACATTAAGGGGACTAAAAAAGCTAAAAAAAGAAAAACTAATGTAGTTACATGTTGTATAAGTGCAGTATTTTTGTAGTTAATTCCAAAAATCTCTACAAATTCGGAGTCAATAAATAGTGTTCCGTAATATATTGGAAAAACAGCTGTAGAGATTACGAGAGGATAAACCGAGTTTGCCCAATCATAAAAGGCCCATGCTCTAAGTATTTTATTAGGCTTTGATTTAGAATTAAAAAGCATAAAATAGTGTTAGTGATATTAAAATATTAATTTAATTTTGTTATGAAATATACAAAATGAAACTTAGACTTGTTTTTAATATAACATCATTATATCTAATGTTTGGTTTTTTTGGCATATCACAACAAAATTATGAAGTTGAAAAAAGTGATAATGAATGGAGAAAACATCTTAATGAAATGTCATATTTAGTTTTAAGAAAAGCCTATACGGAAAGGCCCTATACTGGAAAATATGATAATTTTTATGAAACTGGGACATATCATTGTGTTGGATGTGATGAAGCTTTGTATAATTCTGATAGAAAATACAACTCATATTGTGGATGGCCTAGTTTTGATATGGAAATTAAAGATAAATTAGTTTATGATGTTGATTATAAATTAGGATATCCTAGAACTGAAATAAAATGTAAAAAATGCGGAGGTCACTTAGGACATGTTTTCAACGATGGTCCTAAAAAAACAACTGGTATCAGGCATTGTGTAAATTCTGCAGCTTTAGTATTTAAAAAGTATGAAAAAAAATAATAATTTTTGGAAAAAAAAGCTTGATAAATTTAGCTATAATATTTTAAGAGAAGCTGGTACAGAAATGCCTTTCAGTGGTAGATATAATATGTTTTTTGAAGAAGGAGAATATAAATGTAAAGGTTGTGGAAATAAATTATTTGATAGCAAATCAAAATTTGATAGTGGATGTGGATGGCCTAGTTTTGATAAATGTATTAATGGTTCTATTGTTTATAAACAGGATAAATCTTTAAATAGAATTAGGACTGAAATTTTGTGCTCTAAATGCGATGGTCATATTGGACATGTATTTGATGATGGTCCAACAGAAACTGGTAATAGATACTGTGTAAATTCTACCAGTTTAAATTTTAATAAAAAGTAAATACTTATGGATAAATTTGATATAATTATTATAGGAAGTGGTCCTGGCGGATATGTTACTGCTATAAGAGCCTCTCAACTTGGATATAATACAGCCATTATTGAAAAAGAAAGTTTGGGTGGGATTTGTTTAAATTGGGGTTGCATCCCAACAAAAGCATTATTAAAATCTGCTGAAGTTTATGATTATTTAAAAAAGTGTGAAGATTATGGTATTTCTGCTGAAAATATTTCAAGTGATTTCAATCAAGTTGTAAGCAGAAGCAGAAATATTGCAAATACAATGAGTAAAGGCGTTAATTTTTTAATGAAAAAAAATAAAATCACTGTGATAAAAGGTCATGCGACTATTAATTCTGATAAAACAATTAGTATTAAAAGCCAAGATGCTTCTTCAATAATAACCGGATCACACATAATAATAGCTACTGGAGCAAGATCAAGAGAAATTAGTAGCCTTGCACAAGATGGTAAAAAAATTATTGGATATAGGGACGCTATGACCTTAAAAAAACAACCTAAGGATTTGATAATTGTTGGTTCAGGTGCAATTGGAATTGAGTTTGCTTATTTTTATAATAGCATGGGGACCAATGTAACAATAATCGAATATTTACCAAAAATTGCTCCACTTGAAGATGATGATATTTCAAAAGAATTAGAAAAAATATTAAAAAAACAGGGTATTAATGTTATGACATCTTCAGAACTAACAGAATCAGAAATTGTTAATAATAAGGTGAATATAAAAATCAAAGTTGAAAATAGTAAAATTATTGATTTAAATGCTGATGTGGTATTGAGTGCTGTAGGTATTAAGTCAAATATCGAAGGTGTTGGTCTAGAAAATATTGGGATTGAAACAGAAAATGATAAAATTTTAGTTGATGATTTTTACAAAACTAATATAGATGGATTTTATGCAATTGGTGATATAGTTCATGGACCTGCTCTAGCTCATGTTGCTTCTGCAGAAGGAATCACATGCATAGAAAAAATTAAAGGAATGAATGTTAACCCGCTTGACTATGGAAATATACCAGGTTGTACTTATTGTAAACCAGAAATTGCATCAGTTGGATTGACTGAAAAACAAGCTATGGAAAATGGATTAGATATTAAAGTTGGAAAATTTCCTTTTACTGCTAGCGGAAAAGCTCAATCGTCAGGAAATTCTGAAGGATTTGTAAAAGTTATTTTTGATTCAAAATATGGTGAGTGGCTTGGATGTCATATGATTGGCAGTAATGTAACCGAGATGATTTCTGAAGCTGTTGTAGGAAGAAAACTAGAAACTACAGGGCACGAAATACTAAAAACTGTACATCCACATCCAACGTTAAGTGAGGCAGTTATGGAGGCTGTTGCTGATGCTTATGATGAAGTAATTCACTTATAGTTTAGTTTTATTTTAAAAAACTATTAATTGCAAGCTCATAACTATATAATCCAAAACCCATTATAATTCCTTTTGCATGTGGAGCTATATAGGAAGTATGCCTGTAGTCTTCTCTTGAAATTGTATTAGATATATGAACCTCGACAGTGCAAGCATTAACTGATCTTACTGCATCTGCAATACCTACAGATGTATGGGTATATGCAGCTGCATTTAAAACAATACCATTAAAATCAAAACCGACTTCATGAATTTTATTAATAATTTCACCTTCGATATTTGATTGAAAGTACTCTAAATCTAATTTATGATATTTTTTTTTTAGAGATTTTAAATAATCTTCAAAACTAGTTCCCCCATAAATATCTTTTTCTCTTAATCCTAATAGATTAAGGTTTGGACCATTTATTATTTGTATTTTCATAAAAAAACAGTTTTAGATATATAAAAATATCACTATTTCATATGAATTGGCAATCATTATTAAAAGATTTTAAAAATTTTTTAAAATTTGAAAGAAATCTGTCTTATAATTCAACTGAAAGCTACGTTCAAGATACATTAAAATTAATAAACTTTTTTTCTGATCAGAATTTAAATAAAAAAATTTCTAATATTAATAATAGTGACATTAGAGAATTCATATTTCAACAATCTAAGTTAATTAAACCAAGTAGCCAATCTAGGCTTATTTCGTCACTAAAAAACTTTTTTGATTATCTAATTGTAGAAAAAATAATTACGACAAACCCTGTTGATTCTATTGAGTATCCGAAAATTGCTACTAAGATACCTGAAACTCTTTCGACTAATGAAATTGATCAATTAATAGCTTATTTAAAAAAATCTAAAAATAATAGTTTGAGGAATTGTGCAATATTAGAGGTTTTATATAGCTGTGGATTAAGAGTTTCTGAATTAATAAACATAAAAATATCAGATATATTTTTTGATGAATTTTTAATTAAAATTTTAGGAAAAGGAAATAAAGAAAGGTTTGTACCTATGAGTAAAATGGTAAAAAATATGATTAAAGATTATATTAAAATCGAAAGATTTAATATTGTTTCTAAAAAAGGAAATGAAGATATTCTTTTTTTAAATAACAGAGGAAAAAAACTATCTAGAGTTATGATCTTTACTATTTTAAACATTGCAAAAAAAGGGTTAGGTATTAAAAAAAAGATAAGCCCCCATGTATTAAGACATTCTTTTGCAACTCACCTCATTGAGAATGGGGCGGATATTTCAAGTATTCAACATATGCTAGGTCATACAAATATTACGACAACTGAGCGTTATCTTCATGTAAGTAAAAAACATTTAATAGAAACCTTAAAAGTTTTTCATCCAAAAACAAATTAAACATTCATTTTAAATCCTTTACCATGAATATTTTCAATTGAAATATTAGGATCTTTTTTTAGGTATTTTCTAATTTTAGTGACATAAACATCCATACTTCTAGATGTAAAATAATTATCATCATTCCATATTTTTACCAAAGCTTCTTCACGAGATGTTAAATCATTAATATTTTCTAGCAGCAGGTTTAATAATTTAGATTCTTTTGGAGATAGTGTAATCTTATTGTCACTTTTATACTGAAGTGTTCTTAACTTGGAATTAAAAATAAAGTCTGAAAAAGTATAAACGATTTTTGATTCAATTTTAATATTATTGACTATTTTTCTCTTAAAAATAGATTTTATCTTTAAAAGAAGGACCTCCGAGTCAAAAGGTTTAACCAAATAATCATCGGCCCCTATTTTAAAACCTCTGATCATATCTTCTTTCAATGCCTTAGCTGTTAAAAAAATTAATGGTACTTTCTCGTCAATTTCTCTTATTTCTTGTGCCAGTGTAAAGCCATCTTTAATGGGCATCATAACATCTAGAATACACATGTCATAATCGTACTTTTTAAATTTATTCAATCCCTCTGAACCATTTCTAGCCAATGTAGTCCTGTAAGAATGAAGTTTAAGATAATCATTAAGAATTGATCCAAAGTTAAGGTCATCTTCAACAAGCAAAATATTTTTTTTATTTGACATTAAAGGTAATATTAAAAGTTGTTCCTTTATCTAACTCAGTATTTACAGAAATCATGCCACCGTGTAAATCAATAATTTTCTTAACATATGAAAGACCTAAACCATGGCCTTTTACGTTATGAATATCTCCATTT
>JBELHE010000029.1:0-17779 GCA_042091575.1 Cryomorphaceae bacterium | reverse complement strand
GCTCGATTTGCTTACTAATATTACTAAATCGCTGTCAAATCCAGTCGACCCCAAATTTCAATGAACTAAAATCTACGTAAAAGTAATAAATACAATTAAATTAAAGATTTTAACTTAATTAGCTTCTCTAAAATACCTTTCAATTGATCTAGAGCAAGCATATTTTTCCCATCAGATTTAGCTTTAAGGGGATTGAAATGAGTTTCTATAAAGATACCATTAACACCGGATGCAATTCCAGCTTTCGCTATAGTTTCAATTAATTCAGGTTCTCCTCCAGTTATTCCACTCAACTGGTTAGGCCGTTGAAGAGAATGAGTAATGTCTAGAATGACAGGAGCATATTTTTTCATTTTAGGTATACCTCTGAAATCTACAACTAAATCTTGATATCCAAATGTACTACCTCTCTCTGTAATCAGTACATTAGAATTTCCCGAATCTTTAACTTTTTGAACCGCAAAATACATTGATTCAGGACTCATAAATTGTCCTTTTTTTATGTTAATAATTTTTTTTGTTTTCGCAGCTGCAACTATCAAATCTGTTTGTCTTGCTAGAAAAGCAGGTATCTGTAAAATATCAACATATTTGGCAGCTAGTTCTGCATGTTTAATTTCATGAATATCTGTTGTGGTTGGAACTGAAAATTCATTCCCCACCTTTTTTAAAATTTCTAAAGCATCTTCATCACCAATCCCTGTGAAACTATCTAATCTGCTTCTATTGGCTTTTTTAAAACTCCCCTTAAATACAAAATTTATTTTAAAACCTTTACAAATCTTATTTATTTCATCACATATTTTAAATGCCATTTCTTCGCTTTCAATTGCACATGGTCCTGCAATTAAAAAAAAGGATTTGGGATTTATAATTAGCTTCTTTAAATCATACATATAATACAAATATTATGTTTTTTTTGTTAATTCAAATATTCTTTCATTTTCAATTCTGATAGTTTTTTTTGGGTTTTTTGAAATGATTTGATAATCATGAGTAGCCATTATAATTGATGTTCCCTGAGAATTAATAGAATTTAAAATATTCATTATTTCTACGCTTGTAGCAGGATCTAGATTGCCAGTTGGTTCATCAGCTAAAACTAATTTTGGCTTATTTAATAATGCTCTTGCTATACTAATTCTTTGTTTCTCACCACCAGATAGTTCATGTGGAAATCTATCTAAATAGTCATTCATTTTAACTTTTTCTAAGACATAATTAATTCTTTCATTAATCTCTTCTTTTTTCTTCCATTCGGTTGCTTTTAATACAAATTCAAGATTTTTATATATTGATCTATCTGGTAATAATTTAAAATCTTGAAAAATAATACCAACTTTTCTTCTTAGATGTGGGATTTCTTTTCTTTTTATTTTAATTAAATTATAACCTAAAACTTTAGCCTTGCCTTCTTCAATTGAAAGATCTGCGTAAATAGTTCTTAAAATGCTACTTTTTCCACTACCAGTTTTACCGATTAAGTAAATAAAATCTTTTTCAATAACATCTAAGTTGATATTATTTAGAGTCCTTTTATTGTTTAATTTAATTTTTACTTTATCAAAATATATAATTTTATCCATCGCAATTGCCTTGCAAAGTTATTAATTCATTTATTAAACTGGTTTTTTTTTATTAATTCCAAAAAATATTATTATATCTAGCTCTATTTCTAATATATATGGAAATATTTAATCATATTTACCAAAAAAATTTATGTGCGGAATTGTTTGTGCTTTCAATGCTAGCCAAGATTCTTCAGTTATTAGAAATCAAGTGCTCGAAATGTCTAAGAAATTAAGACATCGAGGACCAGATTGGAGTGGTATTTACTCTGACAAAAATGTTGTTCTTTCCCATGAAAGATTAGCTATAGTAGACCCCAAGTCTGGAAAACAACCTCTATTTAGTAAAGATCAAAGATATATTTTGGCAGCAAATGGAGAAATATATAATCATAAAGAATTAAGGTCTCATACCAAAAACTTTCAATATCAAACTAATTCAGATTGTGAGGTTATAATATCATTATTTGATAAATATAGAGACAATTTTATCGATAAAATGAATGGTATTTTTGGTTTTGTTATTTACGATAAAAAAGAAAATGAGTTTTTCATTGCTAGAGATCATATGGGTATAATACCTCTATATATTGGATGGGATAAAAATAAATTTTTTTATGTAGCTTCTGAATTAAAAGCTCTTGAGGGAATTTGTGAAAAAATTGAAGTTTTTCCACCTGGCCATTATATGTCTAGTAAAGATTTTAAATATAAAAAATGGTACACAAGAACTTGGACTGATTTTGATAAAATTAAATCCAATGAAACTAGTTTGGATGACCTACGAGATGGTCTAGAAAGAGCTGTTCGTCGTCAACTAATGAGTGATGTTCCATATGGAGTTTTATTATCTGGTGGTTTAGACTCTTCAATTACATCCGCATTAGCAAAAAAGTTTTCTAAGAATAGAATTGAAAATAATGATAAATCAGAAGCATGGTATCCTCAGTTGCATTCATTTTCTGTGGGTTTAGAAGGATCTCCTGATTTAAAAGCTGCTAAATTAGTTTCGGAACATATCGGATCAATTCATCATGAAGTTATATTCACTGTTCAAGAAGGTCTTGATGCCATCAAAGATGTTATATATCATATTGAAACATATGATGTAACAACGGTGAGAGCATCAACTCCTATGTACCTAATGGCAAGAATGATTAAGTCAATGGGAATTAAAATGGTGCTTTCTGGTGAGGGTGCTGATGAACTTTTTGGCGGATATTTGTATTTTCATAAAGCACCAAGTCCCGAGGAATTTCACAAAGAGACTGTGAGAAAGCTTGAAAAGTTATATCAATACGATTGTCTCAGAGCAAATAAATCTTTAGCTGCCTGGGGAATTGAAGGTAGAGTACCTTTTTTAGATAAAGAATTTATTGATATTGCGATGAAAATAAACCCTGCAGATAAGATGATTACAAATGAAAGAATGGAAAAATGGGTTATTAGAAAATCATTTGAAGATTATCTTCCAAAAGAGATTACTTGGAGACAAAAAGAACAATTTAGTGATGGTGTTGGTTATAGTTGGATTGATAACTTAAAGGAATTAGTCGAAAATGAAGTCTCTGAAAAGATGTTTGTAAATGCTTCCAAAAAATTTCCTTTTCAAACACCTCAAAACAAAGAAGAATATTTTTACAGAACTATTTTTGAATCCCATTTTCCCTCTCAAGCATCTGCAGAAACTGTACCTTCAGTTCCATCCGTTGCTTGTAGCACTCCAATTGCGCTTGAATGGGATAAGTCATTTAAAAACCTTAATGATCCTTCTGGCCGTTCTGTATTGAACATACATAAAGATTCTTATTAAAAAAGTATAATAAAATTGTTAATAACTTAAGCTTATTCATCTCTGTAAAAACATAGTTTTTTTAGCGTTTAAGGTATATTTGTAATTGTTACAACTAATACAAAAAAAAATCAATGAGTAAAGAGCAAAATCAGCAGTATTCTGCAGATAGCATCCAGGCACTGGAGGGTATGGAGCATGTTAGAAAAAGACCCTCAATGTACATTGGTGATGTGGGAGTCAGGGGTCTTCATCATTTAGTTTATGAAGTTGTTGATAATTCAATTGACGAAGCCATGGCTGGTCACTGTTCAAAAATTTCAGTTATTATAAATGAAGATGATTCTGTAACTGTTGAGGACGATGGTAGAGGAATTCCAGTTGGGATTCATCAAAAAGAAGGTGTTTCAGCTCTTGAAGTTGTAATGACAAAAATTGGTGCTGGGGGGAAATTTGATAAAGATTCCTACAAAGTTTCCGGAGGTTTACATGGTGTCGGTGTTTCTGTTGTTAATGCATTGTCTGCCCATTTAACAGCTGAAGTTCACAGAGATGGAAAAATTTGGCAACAAGAATATGAAAAAGGAAATACTTTATATGCGGTTAAAGAGGTAGGTAAAACTAATAAAACAGGAACGGTTATAACTTTTAAGCCTGATCTTTCAATTTTTAAAGATGTAGAAAAATATAATTATGAAACTCTTGCTAATAGAATGAGAGAGTTGTCATTTTTAAACAAAGGAATAAATGTTTCATTGACTGATAAAAGAAATGAAGTTGATGGAAACTATGTAAGTGAAAAATTTCATTCTGAGGAAGGTTTAAAAGAATTTATAAAATTTCTTGACGCAAATCGTGAACCACTTATCCCTGAAGTAATTGCAATTGAAGGTGAAAAAAATAATACCCCTGTAGAAATTGCAATGATATATAACTCATCTTTTAGTGAGAATATTCATTCATACGTAAATAATATTAATACACATGAAGGAGGGACTCATCTTTCTGGTTTTAGAAGAGGTTTAACTTCAACACTAAAGAAATATGCTGATTCTTCTGGTTTATTGGATAAAGTAAAAGTTGAAATTGCAGGTGACGATTTTAGGGAAGGATTAACTGCCATAATTTCAGTTAAAGTTGCTGAACCACAATTTGAAGGTCAGACCAAAACTAAATTAGGTAATAAAGAAGTTAATTCTGCTGTTTCGCAAGCCGTTTCTGAGATGTTAGAAAATTATTTAGAGGAACACCCTAGCGAAGCAAAAATAATAGTTGATAAGGTTGTTCTTGCTGCTCAAGCTAGACACGCTGCACGAAAAGCAAGGGAAATGGTCCAAAGAAAAACTGTGATGGGTGGTGGTGGTTTACCTGGTAAACTATCAGATTGTTCAGAACAAGACCCAACTTTGTGTGAAATATACTTAGTTGAGGGAGACTCCGCTGGCGGAACTGCAAAACAAGGTAGAGATAGAAATTTCCAAGCTATTCTCCCTCTTAGAGGTAAAATTCTTAATGTAGAGAAAGCAATGCAACATAAAGTTTTTGAAAATCAAGAAATAATTAATATTTATACTGCACTTGGAGTTACTGTTGGTACAGAAGATGATAGTAAAGCATTAAATCTTGAAAAATTAAGATATCATAAAATTGTAATAATGTGTGATGCTGATGTTGACGGAAGTCATATTTCAACGTTAATTTTAACCTTTTTTTTCAGATATATGAGAGAGTTAGTAGAAAATGGCCATGTATATATTGCTACCCCACCATTATATTTAGTTAAAAGAGGAAATAAAAAAGAATATGCCTGGAATGATACTGACAGGGACAAACTCCTTAAATCTTTCGGAAATGGTGCATCAATTCAGAGATATAAAGGTTTAGGGGAAATGAATGCGATTCAACTTTGGGAAACAACTATGAATCCTGAATCAAGAACATTTAGAAAAGTTACCATTGAGAATGCTGGAGAAGCTGACAGAGTTTTTTCAATGTTAATGGGCGAAGATGTTCCGCCAAGAAGAGAGTTTATTGAGAAAAACGCTACTTATGCAAATATTGATGCATAAAATATATTAATATGAAAGTAACTATTGTTGGAGCAGGAAATGTTGGAGCAACTGCTGCTGATGTTATAGCTTCCAGATCAATTGTAAGTGAAGTTGTTTTATTGGATATTAAAGATGGTTTTGCTGAAGGTAAAGCTTTGGATATTATGCAAACTTCTACTACAAAAGGCTTTAATACAAGAGTAGTTGGCGTAACTTCTGATTATTCTAAAACCAATAATTCTGATGTCGTCGTTATTACCTCTGGTGTACCAAGAAAACCTGGTATGACTCGCGAAGAACTAGTTGGTATTAATGCAAAAATAGTCAAAGATGTAACAAAAAATATTTTAAATTTTTCTAAAAATCCCGTTATAGTAGTTGTTTCAAATCCAATGGATACTATGACTTATCTTGCTTTAAAATCATCTGGTTTGGATAAAAAAAGAATTATTGGAATGGGTGGGGCCCTAGATAGTTCCAGGTTTAAAACTTATATATCATTGGCACTTAATAAACCAGCTAATGATATTCAAGCTATGGTTATTGGAGGTCACGGTGATACTACAATGATCCCCTTACATAGATTTGCGAAATATAATGGTTTACCATTATCTGATTTTATAAATAAAAATGAAATTGATGAAGTAGTCAAATCAACAATGATTGGTGGTGCAACTTTAACTAAATTGTTGGGTACTTCTGCATGGTATGCACCTGGTTCCTCAATAGCATATGTTGTTGATACGATTGTAAATGATCATAAGAGAATAATTCCTAGTTCTGTGTATTTAGATGGAGATTATGGGTTCTCTGATGTTTGTATTGGTGTTCCTTGTGTATTAGGTAAAAATGGTATTGAAGAAATTATTTCACTAGACTTGAATAACGATGAAAAATTAATTCTATCAAAAAGTGTAGATGCTGTTAAGTCAATGAATGAATCTCTTGTCAATCATATCTGATATTTTATAACTAATCATTATTTTGTTTGTGATGTTCTAAATCATATATTTGCTTGCCAAAAAAAATGAATCATGCATAAAAATGGTCTTGTAAAATTTATAGCTATTATTTTTACTTTAATAAGTATTCTTCAAATATCATATACATATGTCGTTAACAAGGTTGAAAAAGATGCTGAAAATTATGCAAATTCAAAAATTGACTTTGATGAAAATGACTTCATTATCAAAAGAGAGCTTTCTCAAAGATCATATCTTGATTCAGTTTCAGATATTTCCGTTTTTGGCTTTACTACTTATAAAGGTGCTAAAGCCAAAGAATTAAATAAAGGTTTAGATTTAAAAGGTGGAATTAATGTAATTCTTCAAATATCAGTAAAAGATATTTTAAAGGGATTATCCGAAAATACTAATGACGTGTCGTTCAACAGAGCTTTAGACAAGGCTGATGAAATGCAAAAAAGTTCAAACGATACTTATGTTGAATTATTTTTCTTAGCATTTGATGATGAACAATCAAATAAATTGGCATCTCCTGATATATTTGCTAACAGAACTTTGAGTGATGAGATCAACTTTGAGATGAGTGACAGTGAAGTAAAACCAATTATAAGAAGAAAAATCGATGAATCTATCACTTCTGCATTCGAAGTTTTAAGAAAGAGGATAGATAAATTTGGTGTTACTCAACCAAATATTCAAAGATTAGGTAATTCGGGCAGAATACTTGTTGAGTTACCGGGTGCAAAAGATGTTGATAGGGTAAAAAAACTTTTACAAAGTACAGCGCAGTTAGAGTTTTGGACTACAGAGAAAAACCAAGAGTTTTTTACTTTTCTGTCTCTAGCTAATCAGGTAATTATTGATTCACAAATTAATGAAATTGATGATGAAGTTGACAACGAATCTTCTGAAATTGATGATTTATTAGCTGATGTAGAAGTAAAGTCTGATTCATTAAGTCTTCAAAAAAATCCACTTTTAGATTTGATAGTCGGTACAGGATTTCAGGGTGGTCCTGTTTTAGCTCAATTTAATTTAAGAGATAAGAACCTTGTTGATTCATATCTAAACAATCCTAAGGTAAGACAACTTTTACCGTCATCTAAAAGATATACTAAATTTTTATGGGGAATTCCAGATCCTGATACGAATATTATTGATCTATATATACTCAAATCAAATAGAAATGATCTTCCTCCTATCAGCGGAAGTGTAGTTATTGATGCTGCCCAATCATATGATCAATTTGGTAATGCAGCAGTCACAATGCAAATGAATGGAAAGGGTGCAAAAGTTTGGGAAGATCTAACCGATCAGGCATATAAAAATACAAGTAATATTGCTATTGTTTTAGACGAAATAGTTTATTCTGCACCTGGAGTTACTAGTGGTCCAATCTCAGGCGGAAGATCTGAAATTTCAGGTAATTTTACATTGAATGAAGCCATTGATCTAGCAAACGTTTTAAGAGCTGGTAAATTACCAGCTTCAGCTGATATAATTCAATCGGAAATAGTTGGACCATCATTAGGAAAAGAATCTATCGATAAGGGTATTAATTCATTTTTAATTGCTCTTTTATTAGTTCTAGCTTGGATGATTTTTTATTATGGAAGAGCTGGCCTTTATGCTGATGTTGCTTTAGTTCTTAATATTGTTTTGATATTTGGTTTTCTGTCAGGTTTAGGGGCTGTTTTGACTCTACCTGGAATAGCAGGTATAGTATTAACTATTGGAATGTCTGTTGATGCAAATGTTCTGATTTTTGAAAGAGTTAGAGAAGAATTATATAGAGAAAAAGGTTTAAAACAAGCTGTTTCGGATGGCTTTAGTAATGCATTATCATCTATTCTAGATGCTAATATAACTACAGGACTAACCGCATTGATTTTGTTTATTTTTGGATCTGGCCCAATAAAAGGTTTTGCAACAACGCTTTTGATTGGAATTTTAACATCTTTGTTTACGGCTATATTTATTACTAGAATGTTAGTTGAAAGACATATTTCATCTAACAAAGAATTAATATTTTCATCCTCATTTACTAAAAACTTATTTAGAAACCTCTCAATTACCTTTTTATCCAAGAGGAAAGTTTCATATGTTATATCAGGAACCTTAATTATCGTTGCCTTAATCTCACTATTTACACAAGGATTAAATCAAGGTGTTGACTTTGTTGGTGGAAGGTCATACGTAGTAAGATTTGCAGAGCCTGTTCCACAACAAGAAATTCAAAATAAACTTATTTTTTCTTTGGGTAATGCTGAAATCAAGACTTTTGGTTCAGAAAATCAGTTAAAAATCACTTCTAATTATAAGGTAGATGACACATCAACGTCTGTTGATGATGAAATTCATCAAATTTTATATTCGAATCTTTCGCAATATATAGGTGATACTAGTCTTGATGATTTTATTAACGGAAGTGATGATAAACAAGTTGGTATTATGTCATCATTTGGTGTTGGGCCAACTATTGCCGATGATATTAAAAAGAATTCATTCCTAGCTGTATTTGGATCTTTAATTATAGTCTTTCTCTACATCTTACTAAGGTTTAAAAATTGGCAGTTTTCCTTAGGTGCAGTTTCTGCAGTATTTCATGATGTGATGGTTGTTCTTGGAATATTTTCCATAACATACACTTTTATGCCATTTGATATGGAAATAAATCAAGCATTTATAGCCGCTATACTTACTGTTATTGGTTATTCTTTAAATGATACAGTTGTTGTTTTTGATAGAATAAGGGAATATAGAAATATTAATAAATCTTGGGAAGCTAGTAAGATTGTAAATACTGCTTTAAATAGTACACTGAGTAGAACATTAAACACATCATTTACTACACTTGTTGTTCTTGTTTCAATTTTTCTCTTTGGTGGGGAATCAATTAGAGGATTTATGTTTGCCTTAATAATTGGTGTTTTAGTTGGAACATATTCATCAGTATTTGTAGCCACACCAATTATGTTTGACACATTAAAGAAAAAATTTATTTCTTAAAGTTATCTAAAAAATATCTTACACTCTTTTTGTTATCAATTAAGACTTGAGCTTCCTTTTTTGTTATTTTAAGTTTATTAACTAAAATTTTCTGGGCTCTTTTAACTAGTTTACTATTAGATAATTTCATATCCACCATCTTATTATCTAAAACTTTTCCCAATCTTATCATTAGTGTAGTAGAAATCATATTTAGTACTAATTTTTGAGCAGTTCCAGATTTCATTCTTGTACTCCCTGTTACAAACTCAGGTCCAACAATAATTTCGATGGGTATTTTAGAAACTTTAGATAGGGGAGTATTAGGATTACATGTAATACAACCAGTCAAAATCCCTTCAGAATTACACTTTTTAATTGTTGAAACAACATAAGGCGTAGTTCCGGAGGCAGCAATTCCTATAACTGAATCATTTTGATTAATATTATATTTTTTTAAATCATACCAGCCTTGAGTTAAGTTATCTTCAGCAAACTCTTGAGATTTTCTGATTGCTTTATCTCCACCTGCTATAATGCCAATCACAAGATTATCTGAGACACCAAAAGTTGGGGGACATTCTGATGCATCTAAAACACCTAATCTTCCACTAGTCCCAGCACCAATATAAAAAAGCCTACCACCATTTTTTACTTTATCTTCAATACTTTCAATTAGTTTAACTATATCATCAAGTTTTTCTTCAACTGCATCAGCAACTGTTTTATCTTCCTTATTTATAATTGAAATAATTTCATTAATAGATTTATTTTCTAGATCATTATAATTAGATGATTGTTCTGTTATTTTATTAAATTTCATAATAGTAAAAATAAATAGTAACTAAAATCAGTTAATGTTTATTTCCTTTAATACAAAAGTATCATATTCACAAACTTTAAAGTAACCAAAAGGGTTTGATTTTTCATTATTCACACAAAAAATATTGCCCTTTATAGAGGTTGGGGGAGCAGCAAATGGACCATTTTGTGTATTTGTTTGAATTATAATTTGAATAATAAATTTAAAATACTGAAAATCAATACCTTCCATTTTAATTTCTAATTCATTATTTATTATCTTATTCTTATTAATAAAGTATGAGAAAGCAAATTCATTTCCATCGATATAAATATCATCTGCAGGTTGTAGATTTCCTTTTCCAAATTCAAATAGATAATAATTATCATCATTTTTAATGTCTTTAAATGATGTTATAATCTCAATTTCCTCTTCATTAAGAGATTCTCTTTCTCCTTGTTGTATATCAGTAATTGGTGGTGAACTTCTCATTATATTTCTGCTTTGATAATGATTATTGTCATGAAATATATTCAGTTCATAAGTAGTTTTTTTTGAAATATTTTTAATTTCAATATAATAATGATTTTCTTTTGAGAAATTTAGTTTGTGTTCAATATTAGTACCAATTTCCTTTATAATTACTGTAGCATTTTCAACAAAAATCATTTCCTCTTCAAAGTAACTTGTAGTCTCACTTATTATAACTTTAGCAAAGCCGTCATCGCTATTTATATGTTTATTTATTTTCGCATCTATTACAATTCTCTTCTCTGTAAATTCTAAATCTAAATCAATTACTTTTTCGCAGCCAATTAGAATAAAAATAAATATTAACAAATTTGAATATTGTCTCATTAGAATTTAAAATTATAGGAAATTGAGGGAACTATCCCAAATATTGAAATTTGAACTGCTTCATTCTTTAATGATTCGTTATTTTTTCTAAAAAGTATTGATGAAGCATTATCTCTATCGTATAAATTGTAAATACCAAAAACCCATTCACTATTTACTCTTTTATTTATATTTTTTTTAGGCAATAAACTTAAACTTAGGTCTAACCTGTGATAATTAGGCAATCTATTAGTATTTCTTAAGCCATAATTTGGAACACTTAGGTTCATATACTGGTATTGTGCGTTAGGATAATTTGTCGGTTGACCTGTTTGGTAAATAAAATTACCATTAAGAGTTAGTTTTTCATTTATTTTAAATTTTGAATTAATACTTATATCATGAGTTTTATCATATGGTGTTAAATACCATTCTCCATAATTTATTCCAGACTCATTATTACTTATTCCTGATGTTTTTTGTTCAGATTTTGATAAGGTATAAGAAATCCAAAATTTATTTCTTCCAGTATTTTTTTTAAGTAATAATTCAAGCCCATATGCTCTTGCTTTACCTCTTAATAATGTCCTTTCGATATCGTTATTAGCCACCAGATCAGCACCATCAATATAGTCTAATCTATTTTTAATTTTTTTATAAAATATTTCGGATTCTAATTTAAATTTATCAATATTCTTGTAGTATCCGATTGCAAACTGATCAAGTTTTTGAGGTTCAATATATGGCCCAGAAGGTGTCCAAATGTCTAAAGGTTGTGGAGAGTTAGTATTAGATATTAAATGTATATACTGATTTAGTCTATTATAACTAAACTTGAAACTACTTTTAGTTCTATTATAGGATAGATTAAATCTTGGTTCTAAATTATTAAATATTTTAAATATGTTGTTTTTAGAATTAAAATTATTTGCTAATGGTTCAGCACCATTATAAATTTCAAGAACCGAGTCATAAATTACAGGATTATTATTTAAGTATGTCTTTAGACCTGTTTGTTTTAATCGAATAAATTGATTAAATCTTAATCCATACCTCAATGATATTTTATTATTTATTTTGTGAATAACATCAAAATAGGCTGAATTTTCAAAAGCAAATTTTTTATTTAAGTTAGATCGATTAATTCCAGATTTATCATTTAATGGCATTATTTTTCCAGGATTAAAATCATAGTATATGATATTTGTCCCATAATTGAATTGAATTTTACTAGAGTAATAATTCTTTAGATCAAATTTTAAGTTAAAATTTTTAATCCCTGAATTCCAATCAAAACCTACAAAGTCTAATTGTAAACCGTAATAATAGTCACTATATATAACAGAGGTATTACTAAAAGTTTTATCATTAATTAAATGATTCCATCTTAAATTAAAAGTAGTATTTCCATAAAGTAGAAGGAAAGTATTATCAAGTTTGAAAAAATCTCTTCCAAAATAGCCAGAAAAATAAATCTTATTTTTTTTATCAATTATGAAATTAGATTTTGTGTTAATATCAAAGAAATATGCAGAATTATTAATATCACTAAGTTTTAGGAAAAGATGTGCATAAGTTCCTCTTGAGGCAATCAAAAAAGAACTTTTTTCTTTTTGAATTGGTCCTTCAATTAAAAATCTACTTGAAATTACACCAATTCCACCATTAAACTTTAGTTCATTTTTATTACCATCTTTTTGATAAACGTCTAGTACAGATGAGACTCTTCCACCATATGATGCAGGAATTCCACCTTTGAAAAGTTTAACCTCTTTTATAGCGTCTGAATTAAAAACTGAAAACAACCCAAATAAGTGTGAGGAATTATAAATAATTGCTTCATCAAATAGAATTAAATTTTGATCAGCACCACCTCCCCTAACATTAAATCCAGAAGCTCCTTCTCCAGCATTGCTAACACCGGGTAATAATTGTATGGTTTTTAATAAATCAGATTCTCCAAAAACTACAGGAGTTTGTCTTATTGTTTGGCCTGATAATCTATTTAAACTTAAAACTGGCAAGTCAATTTTAATATCTTCAATATTTTCAGTAATAACTACTTCTTTTAATTCTTCAATCTCCTCATTAAGCATAATATCAATTGAAATATTTTTATCAATATTAATATTTTTGACAATTTCTTTGTAGCCAAGAATGCTGAAGATTATTTCATAGTTTCCCTCAGGAACTGTTATTGAATAAAATCCATATGAATTAGAAATAGTTCCAGTGTTCAGTAATGGAATTATAACATTTGAACCAATTATAACTTCTTTACTAGATTGGTCAACTATGTAACCGCTTAAAGTGAAATTAGATTGTGAGTATGAGTAAGTAAATAAAAAAAAAGATAACACAATTAAACATTTACGAAACATATATAAATAATCTATAAATAATGCCAATTAAAATGAGACTTAACAAAAATAATTAAGCCATTTTAGAATCCAAATTTTCTTTGATTGAGTCCAAGAACTCTTGAGTGCTAAGATAGTGCTGTCTTTTTAAATTACTTCCATGAATAAGTAAAGCTAAATCTTTTGTCATCTTTCCAGATTCTACGGTCTCAACACATACTTTTTCTAATAGGTTAGAGAAAATTAAAAGTTCATTATTTGAATCTAGTTCTGCTCTATGAATTAAACCTCTTGTCCAAGCAAAAATAGAGGCTATTGGATTAGTAGATGTCTCTTTTCCTTGTTGGTGAAGTCTATAGTGTCTAGTTACAGTACCATGTGCGGCCTCTGCTTCCATTGTTTTACCATCAGGTGTCAGAAGCGTAGAGGTCATTAAACCTAGTGAACCAAAACCCTGGGCAACAGTATCAGACTGAACATCACCATCATAATTTTTACAAGCCCAAACAAAACCTCCTTCCCATTTCATTGCTGCAGCAACCATATCGTCAATAAGTCTGTGTTCGTATGTAATACCTAATTTTTCAAATTCGTCTTTAAATTCATTTTCAAAGACTTCATGAAATATATCTTTAAATCTTCCATCATAAGCTTTTAAAATAGTATTTTTTGTTGATAGATATAATGGCCATTTTTTTGAAATTGCTCTATTCATGCATGACCTAGCAAAACCATAAATTGATGATTCAATATTATACATTCCCATCGCAATACCATCTTCTTGAAAATTATATATTTCCCAAGTTTTAGCTAAATCTCCATTTTCAGGAGTAAAAGTCATTGTTAGCTTTCCTTTTCCATGAGTAACAAAATCAGTAGCACGATATTGATCACCAAATGCGTGTCTACCAATGCAAATTGGTTTTATCCATCCTTGAACATATTTTGGAATATTTTTCATAATTATGGGCTCTCTAAAAACTGTACCTCCAATAATATTACGAATTGTTCCATTAGGTGATCTCCACATTTTTTTAAGAGTGTACTCATTTACTCTTTGTTCATCAGGTGTGATCGTGGCACATTTAATTCCAACATTAAATTTTTTGATAGCTTCAGCAGCATCAATAGTAACTTGATCGTCAGTAAAGTCCCTGTTTTTTAGACCTAGATCAAAATATTTTATTTCAAGTTCTATATATGGTAAGATTAGCTTTTTCTTGATGAAATCCCATATTATCCTTGTCATTTCATCACCATCAAGCTCTACAATAGGATTGTTAACTCTAATTTTAGACATTGATTTATTTTTTTTCTTCTTTAATTCTAGCTTTTTTACCTCTTAATTCTTTGAAGTAATAAATTCTAGATCGTCTAACTTTACCTTTTTTATTTAGTTCAATTTTTTTTATGGAAGGTAGATTAATTGGAAAAATTCTTTCAATACCAACAGTCCCAGACATTTTTCTGACTGTAAATGTTTTAGTCTTTCCAGTTCCTTTAATCTGAATAACAACACCTTTAAAAAATTGTGTTCTAGTCTTTTGTCCTTCTTTTATTTCGTAGTAAATTGTTATAGTATCACCTGATTTGAATGATGGAAATTCATTTTGGTTAATGAATTCATCTTGTACATATTTAAGTAGAGGTTCCATTTATTTTGATTTTAAGATTAACATACACAAAATCAGAGGTTAATCAATGGGAGGCAAATTTACATATTTTTTGTTTTCTAAAAAAATTATTTTTTAAGTAAATCAGGTCTTAATCTTTTTGTTTTTTCTAATGATTTTTCTTCTCTCCAACTTTCAATCTTGTTTTTATCACCTGATATTAAAATATCTGGAACCTTTAATTTATTGAATGTAGATGGTCTAGTATACACTGGAGGAGCTAGTAAGTTATCTTGAAACGAATCAGTTAAAGCCGAAGTTTCATCATTTAAAACACCAGGTATCAATCTAATAATTGAATCACAAAGTATTGCTGCTGGAAGTTCACCGCCAGATAACACATAGTCACCTATTGAAATTTCCAATGTCACTATATGGTCTCTAACTCTTTGATCTATTCCTTTGTAGTGACCACATATAATTATAATATTTCCACATATAGATAGATGATTACATTTTTTCTGATCCAAAATAGGAGCATCAGGGGTCATGTAAATAATTTCTGAATATTCATTTTGTTTTTTTAAAAATTTCACACAATTATGGATTGGTTCAATCATTAAAACCATTCCAGCACCACCACCGAACTGGTAATCATCAATTTGCTTATTTTTTGATTTTGAAAAGTCTTTCAAATCATGAAAATTAACTTCAACAATTTTCTTTTCAAGTGCTCTTTTCATTATAGATCCTGAAAATGGGCTTTTAAGTAAATCAGGTGTCGCGCTTATTATATCAATTTTTATCATCGAATTAATCAAATATTAATCTTTCTTTTTCTCCATTTAAATCGATGAATGTAATTTGATATATATTCTCGTTTTCGAACACACTTAATTCAGAAGTTGAAAATATTTCCTGTTCATTTATTTCGGAAAGGATATAACCTGCTCTAACTCCCATTCTGTAAAGTGTTCCATTTCTATTAACAACAACAACGACTCCATTTTCAATATTTTTTTCTTCAAGTTTTATATTTGAAGCATCTTTTAATTGCATTCCATAAAACTGAACATAAGTACTTCTTTTAAGATTAACTTTCAAATTTTTAAAAATTTTATCACGTTTTATTATAACTTCAAGAATATCACCTGGTCTTTTTGAATTTAAATAACCAGTTAAATCTGAGAACTTTTTAATATCAACATTATCAATTTTTGTTATGATGTCTCCTTCTTTAATTCCAGCAATATGTGCACCCATAGATTCATCAGTACTATTAACATAAAAACCTTCAGTAATATCTAAATTTAGCTCGTTAGACAAATCAGTATCAAGGCTTTGGCCAGTAACTCCTAGAAGTCCTTTTTGTACATCTCCAAATTCTAGAATATCTTCATAAATCTTCCTAGCTATATTACTTGGAACAGCAAATGAATAACCTATAAAACCAGCATTATTGCTCTGGATAGCAGTATTAATTCCAATTAAATCACCATTTATATTAACTAGAGCCCCCCCACTATTTCCGCTGTTAACTGCAGCATCAGTTTGTATGAATGATTGATTTTTTGAATCATAGTCATTTAAATCTCTAGACTTGGCGCTTATGATACCTGCGGTTACTGTAGATGTAAGATTAAAAGGATTACCAACTGCTAAAACCCATTCTCCAATTTTAGTTTGGTCAGAATCTGCAAACCTAATGTATGGAAAAGAATTTCCAGATATTTTTAATACAGCAATATCAGAATTTTCATCAGTTCCTATAATTTCAGCAATAAAAGTTTTATTATTATTTGTTGTAATTTCAATTTCACTTGCATTTTCAATTACGTGATAATTAGTAATAATATATCCATCATTAGAAACTATTACGCCCGATCCAGTTCCAACTGTCCTTCTATTTTGTGAATTTCCATAAAAAAGATCCCAGATACTATTACTTCCCTTGGATAATGCTGTATTTTTTACATGAACAACAGAGTTAATTGTTTTTTCTGCTGCAATTGTAAAATCAGGATTCTGAAAAAAGCGAAGTTTAGGATTCGGTTCATTTTTTTTGATATTTGTAGATACATTTAAAGTGTTAAAACCTTTTTCATTTGAAAAACTTTCATTATCGTTTAAAGATTTAAAAATCATGTTAATTAAAACAACGAGCACTATTATACCAAAAATATTTTTTAATCTTTTCATAATTTTTTTTTTGTAAAATTAATTTATTTGATTTCTTTCGTTTAATATTTAACTTCTTTTTAACAAGACAATCAATATTTTTAAATTGCACTTATGAAAATTAGATTTGCCAAATATCAAGGGACTGGTAACGATTTTATTATTATTAACAATATATCAAATTCCTTTCCAAAAGACAACAACGATTTAATTGCTATGTTGTGTGATCGTAAATTTGGAATTGGAGCCGATGGTTTAATACTTATTGAAAAAAACCATAAACTTGATTTTGAAATGAAATATTTTAATTCAGATGGTCATATTGGCTCAATGTGTGGGAATGGAGCAAGATGTTCTATTCATTACTCGTTTGTAAACAAGCTAATTAAATCTGTAACACACTTTTACGCCTGTGATGGAAAACATCGTGGAGAGATAAATAACAATATTGTAAAGGTTTCAATTAATGATGTTTCTAAACATAAATATTACGATGATTTTATTTTTGTAAATACCGGGTCTCCGCATTTAGTTAAGGTCGTTGATGATGTTAACGCAGTTGATTTAATTAAACAATCAAAAATAATCCAAAAGAAAAATACTTTTAAGTATGGAGTAAATATCA
>JBELHE010000028.1:0-17794 GCA_042091575.1 Cryomorphaceae bacterium | reverse complement strand
TTGGAGAAAGACAACATCCTGAAAAATATATTCCAATGTGTATCAAAAAAATCAGGGATGGTGAGACAGTCACCATACATAGTGACTCTAAAAAAAAGACTCCAGGCTCAAGACACTATATTCATGCGGAAGATGTTGCATCTGCAGTATATTTCTTACTTACACAAAAAATAAAAAACGTGATTAATTGGGGGGATGCTAAATGTCCAAAATTTAACATTGTAGGAGCTGAAGAGCTTGATAATCTTGAGCTTGCAAAACTTATAGCAAAGTCTCAAAAAAAAGAATTAAAATTTGATCTAGTTGATTTTCACTCGGCAAGACCAGGCCATGATTTAAGGTACTCACTTTCAGGAAAAAAAATGAAAGAATTAGGATGGACCCCAGAAATTAGTATTAAAGAAAGAATTAATCAAGTAGTTGACTGGTCGCTCTCTAATAGCAAATGGATTGAATATTAATAAACTAAGCTATTGATTTAGATGCAATTAAAAGTTGAAATATCAGTTGTAATGTCTGTCTATAATTCTGAACAATGGTTAAAAGAAAGTATATATAGTATAATAAATCAAACTTTTAAAGATTTTGAATTTATAATCATTAATGATGGAAGTACTGATAAAAGTGAATCTATCATAACATCTTTTGCTAATCAAGATCAGCGAATTAAATTTTTCAATCAATCTAATTCTGGATTAACAAAGTCTTTAAATAAAGCAATATCTATTTCCAGAGGAAAATATATAGCCAGAATTGATGCAGATGATATTTCACTTCCTGACAGGCTAAAAAAACAATATGAAATATTAGAGTCTTCAAATAATATTGGACTATGCTACACAAGCTTCTTTGAAATAGATCATTTAGGTAAAAAAATTAGAAAGAGAAAGATGATTAATAAATTAGATTTAATTAAACGTAATTTATCTAAGGGAGTTAATAATATCGCTCATTCATCAGTTATGTTTAGGAAATCAGTTTTTGAAGAACTTGGTGGATATAGAGAAAAACTAAAAAAGTCACAGGATTTTGACCTATGGCTCAGAATGACAGAGGTTACAAGATTTTCATCAGCTGGGGATGAACCCTTTGTTAATATCAGAAGACATAAAGAGTCAATTACACATAATGAATTTGACATCTATCTTTATGTATCATTATTAAGTTTTTTTGCAAGAAAAAATTCACTTACTGATCCATTAAATCTTCCATACAAAGATTTTAATATATTTTTAAATTGGGCAAATGAATACTTAATATCAAAAAAAGAAAATAAGAAAATCCAGAAGAGAAATCAAATTATTGCATTGTTAAGATCAAAAAAATATAGATTAGAAGATCTAACTAAATTAATAGTTTCTTTAGTATTCTCTAAGTACTCGTATATTGTTATATTTGAGGAAATCTTCGGATTTAATATTTTCAACCAATTTTTTAGAGATTGGAGAGTTAAATTTAATTATGCTTAACTTCATAATATGAATTTAGACTATGAACAAATTAAGATTATATCAAAGCAATATGGAGATTCTTTCTACATATTAGATTCAGAAAAGTTTAAATCTAACTATCAAGAATTATTGGACTCATTTAGAAGTATATATGAAAACACCTCTATTGGTTACTCATATAAGACTAATTATTTGCCAAAGTTATGCTCTATTGTCAATCAACAAAATGGCTATGCTGAGGTAGTATCTCAAATGGAACTGGAACTTGCCCTAAGCATAGGTGTTAAACCTTCTAAAATTATATTTAACGGACCATACAAGCAGTATAATAATATTAAAAGCTCATTATTAAATGGTACTAGAATACATGTAGATTCTCTATCTGAACTAAATACAGTAATTGATATAGTAGAGAAATTTCAAGATCAAAACTTTAAAATTGGACTAAGATGTAATTTTCCAATTTCAAATCTAAAAATCTCTAGATTTGGTATTAATGAGGTTAATGGAGACTTGGCACTTGCTTTTAAAAAAGTCGATAAAATTACTAATCTTAAAATTGCAGGGATTCATTGTCACTTTCCAAACAGAGATCTAAATTCATTTGAGGAAAGAGTTACTAAAATGCTTGAAATAGTAAACAGGTATTTTAATAATGATATTGAATTTATTGATGTTGGAGGGGGTTTTTATAGTAAAATGAATGATAAACTAAAGAATCAATTTAACTCAGAAATCCCATCATACAAAGAATATGCTCATATAGTTGCTACCAGAATACAATCTGAATTTTCAAGTCTAAAAAAACATGAAAAACCGGAGTTAATTATTGAACCTGGAAGTGCAATAGTTGCTGACACAATGTTTTTCTTATCAGAAGTTGTGAGTATAAAAAACATCAACAATTATAAAATAGCAACCGTATCGGGAAGTAAATTTAATATTACTCCTCAAACTCAAAATATCTATCTTCCATTTAAAATAATAACTAACTCTAATATGACGCATACTTCTTTCAAGTATTTGATAGCTGGATATACGTGTATTGAATCAGATTATTTATCTGAGGAATATAATGGATTAATTAATGAAGGAGATTTTATTTTATTTGAAAACGTAGGATCATATTCAATTGTCTTAAAGCCTCCATTTATTCATACAAATTCTCCAGTTATTGAATTAAAACCTGACAACAGTATCGAATTATTAAAAGTTAAAGAAAAAACAGAACATGTGTTCAAGACCTATAAAATCTAATGACAAAATCTAATAATATTGTTTGGACAAAGGGACAGTTTTTACAAGAGAACAAAGCATATATTCCTATGTTATCTCCATCAAGCCAATTTGGCCTAAATGTATTTGAAGGCATTAGATGTTATAAATCTTTAAATGATTCACAACTGTTTATTTTTAGGCTAGATGATCATATTGACAGACTTTATGATTCTGCAGAATCTCTCAAACTTAAAATAACTATGAATAAAAAGGATTTGAAAGAAAAAATTATCTTAACTATTTTAAAAAATAAATTCAAAGAAGACTCAATAATTAGAGTTATTGCATATGTAGATGAAGCGGGAAGTTGGACGCAAAATTATAATTGTGAGGTTATAATAGTTCCAAGATTATATGGCAGAGCCTATGAAGATAAATCGTCATTGACCTTAAGCTTATCTGATTGGGAGCGAATCAATTTGAATTCAATGCCTCCAAAAATTAAAGCAGGAGCAAACTATATAAACAGTAGATATGCACATATAGATGCAGTAAATAAAGGGTTTGACACTGCACTACTTTTAAACAATAAAGGATCTATATCAGAATCTACAGGCTCTTGTATATTTATAGTTAAAGGTAATAAAATAATTACTCCACCTATATCAAGCTCAATACTTGACAGTATAACAAGAAAAACAGTTTTAAAAATAGCGACTAAAGTTAATAATCTCGAAGTAGATATAAGAGAAATTAAAAAAGATGAAGTTTTACAGGCAGATGAAGTTTTTTTGTGTGGAACTAGTATTGAAATTTTTCCAGTCTCAAGAATTAACAATTCAAAATATGATTCAAGTGTAATCACAGGTAAAATTAAAGACATGTATTTATCACTAGTAAGAGGCAAACTACAGGAATATAGTAAGTGGTTAACCCCAGCATATATCTAATGAAAACGATACTAATTACTAATCAAGTTGAAATTGCTTCATATGCTCAATTGTCAGGTGTTGATATTATTATGGTAGACCTTGAAATTTTAGGCAAAAAAGAAAGGCAAAATAATGCAGATACTTTTATTACAGATCATAAACTATCTGATTTAAAAGGTGTCAGAGATTGTCTTACGGTGACTAAAATGCTTGTAAGGATAAACCCAATTAATAAAAACTCAAAGAAGGAAATTGAAGATATACTTCAATTTAACCCTGACTTTATTATGTTACCTATGTTTACATCAGCTAATGAAGTTAAAATATTTTTAAAATATATTAATGGAAGGTCAAAAACTGTTCTTTTATTTGAAACTGTTGGGTCTCTGTGTAATATTGATGAAATAATAAAAATCCAAGGTATAGACTTAGCATATGTAGGTTTAAATGACCTATCATTAGAATTAAAATTAAGCTTTTTATTTGAGCTGTTGACTGGAGGAGTTGTGGAATATTTTGCAAAAAAATTTAATGAGAGTAATATAAATTTTGGATTTGGAGGGATATCAAGAATAGATTCTGGAGTGTTAGATCCTAAGTTAATATTATCAGAACATGTAAGAGTTGGTTCAAAATATGTTATACTCTCACGATCATTTCATAATAATGCAAAAAATATAAATGACTTAAAAAATAATATAGACCTCAATGTAGAAATAAAAAAAATTAGAGATTTATTTGATTCATACTCTAATTATGAGACTAGTTTTCTTGAGAAAAATAAATTAAAATTGGCGACACAAGTAAATAATATAATTAGATGAAAATTCTTCATGTCTTTCCTTTCTATTCTATTCGTGGAGGAGGGGGCACAACTTGGCTTATCGATCAGCTTTCTTATGCTCAGTCAAGGATTGGACATGATGTAACGGTTATTACCACAGACTATATGTTTGATGAAAAAAACCTTAACAACAAAAATATTTATAATGTTATTGCATTAAAAAGTTACTTTAACTTTTTTGGTGTTTATTTTTCACCAGAGTTAATTAAATTTTGTAATAAAAGTTTAAAAGATTATGATATAATTCATCTTCACCTTTTTAGAAGTATTCAAAATACTATAATTTGTTTTTATGCAAATAAATTTAACATACCATATATAATAGATGCTCATGGGTCATTGCCAAGACACTTTAAGATAAAATATCTAAAGAAATATTTTTATGATATCCTTTTTGGAAAAGATATTCTTAAAAATTCTAAAGCTTTTATTGCTGAAAATGAGCTTAGTTATAAAGAATATATAGATTTTGGAATAGATGATGATAAGATTGCCATTGTTAGACCACCTTTTCCAGTTAAAGAATATAAAAATCTTCCTAGAAAAGGACTATTTAAATCAAAATATAATCTAGAAGAAAAAAAAATAGTACTTTTTTTTGGAAGAATACATTGGATTAAGGGGATTGATATATTAGTTAAATCTTTTAATCTAATACAGGAAAGAAGAGACGATATACATTTAGTAATTATGGGAGAGGATGATGGTTTTAAAGCTCAAGTTGAGGATCTAATAAAAAATTTAAAAATTACAGATAAAGTCCTATTTACAGGTTACCTATCTGGCGATGAAAAACTATCTTGTATTACAGATTCTAGCGTAGTAGTCCAGACATCAAGATATGAACAGGGAGCTGGTGCGCCCCTGGAAGCAGTTTTATGTAATGTACCTATAATAGTTTCTGATAACTCAGGAGCAGCAATGGATGTTAGAAGATTAAATGCAGGATATATTGTAAAGTTTAATGATTATGAAAAATTATCTGATATAATTGAATATGTGGTTGATAACCAAGATGAAGCGGTAATTAAAACAAAATCTGGTGCAGAAAGAATAAAGCAAGATTTATCAATTGAAAAAAATATTATTGAATATGATAACGTATATAGATCATGTATCGATTGATAAATATTTAAAATCTTATATTTGATTATAAATACAATGAAGACAAAACTTGTAACTATAGTTGGAACTAGACCTGAAATAATTAAGTTATCTCAAGTTATATTAAAATGTGATAATTTCTTTGAGCATACTATTATTCATACTGGTCAAAACTATGACTTTGAATTAAACCAAATTTTCTTTGATGATCTTAAAATCAGAAAACCAAACTTTTTTCTGGACACAAAATCATCAAATCTTGGTGAATCAATAGCAAATATAATTTCTGAGAGTTACAAACTTCTAAAAAAACTAAATCCTGATGCAGTTCTTATACTAGGGGATACAAATAGTTGCTTATCAGCAATATCTGCAAAAAGATTGAAAATCCCTATATTTCATATGGAAGCTGGAAACAGATGTTTTGATCAAAATGTGCCAGAGGAGATAAATCGAAAGATAGTTGATCATATCTCTGATATTAATTTACCATATACGGAAAATGCTAAAAAATATTTGCTATCAGAAGGAATTAGAAAAGATTTTATTTTTAAGTCCGGCTCACCAATGAAAGAGATATTCAATTTCTATAAGAGTGAAATTACTAAAAGTAAAATCTTATCAAAACTTAAACTTGCGAAAAATGATTATATAGTTGTTAGTATTCATCGAGAAGAAAATGTTGACAATAAAGATAATTTTGAAAATATTATAGAGGCCTTAGGCCAAGTTCAAGAAAATTACTGTAAGCAAATAATCTTTTCTACTCATCCAAGAACTAGAAAAAAAATACGAGATTTAACTAAAAAAATCAACCCAAACATAACTTTTATAAAACCCCTAGGATTCTTTGACTATATATTTCTTCAAAAAAATTCATTTGTAACATTATCTGACAGTGGAACATTAGCAGAGGAAAGTTCAATACTAAAATTTCCAGCAGTAAGTATAAGAACCTCAACAGAAAGGCCTGAGGCTGTAGATTCAGGTTCATTCGTAATAGGATCTCTTAATAATAAAAATATACTTAATTCTATTGAGCTAGTTTTAAACTTAAAGCTACATAAAGAGCCTGAAGATTATGATCTGATTAATTGTTCTGATAAAGTAGTTAAGATTATTCAGAGCTATACTTCTATTGTAAATAAAGAAGTATGGAAAAAATAAAAAAAAAAATTTTAGTAATAGGAAGTTCAGGAATGATGGGCCATATTCTGGTTGATTTTCTTTCGAAAAAAAAATCAAAATTTGAAGTTTTTAATCTTGCAAAAAGTGTAAAAATAAATGATGATACCATTATCTGTGATATCCTAGACTTTAATTTACTAGAAAGATTAATTAATGACATTTTACCTGATATTATTATCAATACCGCAGGTATACTTGTCAATGATTCTAAATCTAATCCACTTAATGCAATACTTGTTAATGCTTGTTTTCCAAATAGTCTTATGAAAATTGCTGATAAGATAAATTCAAAAATAATACATATGAGTACTGATTGTGTCTTTGATGGATCAATTGGTTCGTATAATGAAGGTTCAGCTAAAACACCAACTGATATTTATGGAAAAACTAAAGATCTAGGAGAAATATTAGGTAAAAATCATTTGACTATAAGAACATCAATAATTGGACCAGAACTAAAACAAAATGGTACAGGCTTATTTTTATGGCTATTAAAAAACAGGAATCTTCAAATAGATGGTTATACAAAATCAATTTGGTCTGGTTTAACTACTTTAGAGTTATCAAAAGCAATTTCATATAGTATTGAAGCTGATTTGAATGGTTTAATCCATATTGCTAGTGACCCAATATCAAAATATGATTTAATAAATATAATTAATAATGAGTTTAAGTTAAATATTGAGATTAAAAAAGTTGACGGGTTAGTCTCTGATAAGTCATTGGTAACTATAAGGAATGATTTTCTTTATAAAGTAAAATCCCATCAAGAGATGATCAATGATTTAAAAACTTATATAGAACTTTGTAATTTTAAGTATTGAAAATTTTAATTATTACACAATATTATTATCCTGAAAACTTTATCATAAATGATATTGTGAAAAACTTTAAACATGAGGGATATGATGTTGAAGTTTTAACTGCTATTCCAAATTATCCAAGTGGAAATTTTTTTTCAGGATATAATCTATTTAATAAACATAAAGAGATCATCAATGATGTTGTGATACATAGATCTAGAATACTGCCTAGGTTCAATGGAAATAAAATATCACTTATTTTTAATTATATTTCTTTTGTATTCTTTGGAATACTTAAATTATTTTTTATTAAAGGACAATTTGATAAAATTTTCATTTATGCTCCATCACCAATTACTGTGGGGTTAGTTGGTATTTTTGCATCAAAAAAATTTAATGCAAAAAGTTTCTTATGGGTCCAAGATCTTTGGCCAGAATCTGTTTCTGCTGGAGGTAATATTAATAATAAATTTATTCTTCATTTATTAGACATAATGACAAAAATGATTTATAAACATACTGACTACATTCTTGTTCAATCAGAGAGTTTTGTTGACTATATTATAAATCAAGGGGTCAAAAAAGAAAAAATAAAATATCTTCCAAATTATGCTGTAGATATTTATTCAGATAAAAAACAAACAGAAAATGATCCTTTAGGTTTATTCAGTGATTTCACTATAACCTTTGCAGGAAATATTGGTAAATCACAAAACCTTGAAATCTTAATTGAAGCTGCAAAACAATTAAAGTTAAAATCAGAACAATTAAAATTCCTAATTATTGGATCAGGAAGGAATATGGATAATTTACTCAATAAAGTTAGTGAAAATGAACTTTCAGACTATTTTATTTTCCTTGGAAGAAAAAATCCAGAATTAATGCCTTCATATTTTTATAAGTCAAATGCTCTATTCATCTCCTTAAAAAAATCACTTATTTTTTCTTTAACAATCCCATCAAAACTCCAATCATATATGGCTTTTGGAAAACCTATAATTGGTTCAATTGATGGAATAACAAATGAGTTAATAATAAAGTCAAATTCTGGCCTAGTTTCAAGCTCTGAAGATGTAAATGGTCTTGTAAAGAACATCATCATCATGAAAAACTTCTCCGCAAATGAATTAAATGAATTTGGAGATAATGCATCTAAATTTTATAAAAATAATTTTTCCAAGAAGGTTGTAATGTCTAAATTATTTGAAATTTTAGAATAATTATTTTTTGAAAACCCAAAACTTTGCTCCAAAAAAATTTATTGCAATAGACACAATAGATGCAAAGATAAAAGGCAGATATCCCTCAAAATAAATAAATGCAGTGTCATGAATCAATGAGTTTACAAAAAAAGACAAAATCCAAACAGAAAAATACTTAATACCTTCAAAAAGAGGTTTCTTTTTTGACCTAAAAGTTATTTTTTTATTAAATATGAAGCTATTGATAGTGCCAAACAAAAAAGATAATCTTTTAGCAAGAGATGATGATAAATCAAAGTAGCCTATGAGTGTGTTATAGATAATAAAATCTAGAATTGTAGATAATAGACCAATTAGTGAGTATGATAAAAATTGCCTTATTGACTTGTTTAGTTTACGATAAACTTTGTTAACCACTTTCTTTATAATTTCAATTTTCGTTTACTAAGAGGATGTTGGTCTCTTGATGAGTTTCTTGGTCTCGGAATAGGTAATTTAGTTTTCATTACCTTATGATTCATTCTATCTTTAACATCTTTTGGTAGACCAATAAAATCTTTGTGCCCCATCTCTAAAACTTTTTGTCTTCTTAATTTTACTGGCAAATCCTCAATCCATACTTTTCTATTCCATATAGGAATAAGTCTTTTTAACAGTGGACGTAATATTGCTTTCCATCCATTTAGGTGGAATTTATAATTCATTGTTATTTTACAACTATCAATTGTCAGCTCTTCAATTTTAATTGTTGTTCTTGAAACAACACCAAATTGAATTGCATATGTAAATTGAGTAAATTCATCGTGTTGAACTAAAAACAACGGTGTCATAGTAGACAAAAAAGGAATAACTGGAACTATAACCCTTGTGTAATTAAAACAGAAATTATCAGCATCATAGAGAGTATCCACAGATCTATATCCACCATGAACAACATCTAAGTGTTCATGATCCCAATAATTCCATTTTGCAATTTCTCTCGAGCAGTTTACCGTTTTAGAAATCTCTACCTCTAGAATATTATTTTTTGATTGCATAAATTTTATTTTTTTTACTTACTACTTCATAAATTTTTAAAGGATTAGGATCAACTTCAAAATCGTATGGATTTAATTTACCTTTAATAGGGAATGTTAAACATTCACCTGTCTTTGGTGAAAATTCCCAATTATGCCATAAACATCTGAGTCTATCTTTTTTTTTATCATAGATTATCTCTCCACCAAAATGAGGACAAATTGAAGACCTAATCGATATCTCGTTAGCTTTATTAATAAAAACAATTAATTCATCCTTCCACTCATTAACCCATTTAATGAAATAATTATTATCTTTTAAATCCTTTAAAGTACATATGAAAATCTTATCGTTCATTTATAAAAATATGAAAAGCCTATCTACAAAATTAAATAATAATTCTTCTTACTACATTTCTCTGCTAATTATTATTTTTTTTAACTCATTTATTAGCTATGACAATATTACATTTAATCTATATTTCAACCATTTATATGCAGATTATGCAAATTTTTTCAAGACATTAGATTTTAATTCTTTGAAATATCCTAACTCAACATTTCCATTATGGGGTTATGGGGTTTTTCACCTTTTTGGACAAAGTATAATTTTAAATTTAATTTTTCAACAAGGTTTTACATACATTAATCTTATTATTCTTGATAGGTTTATTCTTAAATACAAAGTTTTTAACAATATTATTATATATAGATTCATCATATTAATGTCTTCTACATGGTTCTTGTTTCATACACAAATGTGGCCTAAAAGTATAGCATCGAATCTATTATTATTGGCAATAATTTTAATTCTTAAATATTTTAAAACTAAAAATCTAAAACTACTTATATGCTCTGGAATGTGCTTTGGTATCCTCCATAATTTTAGATCAGATTATTTATACCTATCAATAATCTTAACAGTTATCATTCTAATCTTGGAGGATAAATCTATGTATAGAAAATTTATAAGTAGTTCATTTATTTTTATTCAAGTTATTCTTCTTATTCCTTGGATGATGTTTACAAATTTTCAAATAGGTAAAACTATACCTACATCTACTAATTCAGGTCACGTACTTTTTATTGGATTAGGTCAACTGCCTGAAAATAAATGGGGAATAACTCCACATGATAAAGATCCACTTAAAACTTCTCTTCTTATTGAAAAGTTTGGTGATAAGTATAAATATATTGATTACGAAGCTTGGAATGGTATTGATGAAGATCAGTATCTAAAAGAGGTTTTTTTTAATTATGTAAAAGAGGATCCAATTGAATGGGTAAGAAAATGTACATATGCAGCTCGACTTCTTATTTTAGACCCTTTCTACGTTGGGAATGTTGGAAACTTTCAACAAAATAAAATATCCAATATTGATGAAATAAGACAGATCGAATCATCTTTTTATAATTTTAAATTTAATGATGTCTATAAATTGATTTTGAATACTCAGTGGAAAATTGATGTGAAAGAATTTTTTCAGTTGCTTTACACCGTGTATACAAAGATTTTTGGAATAATTGTTTTCTCTTCCTTTTTAGTTATATTTTTTTTAAGCTTAATAAAGATTCTTAAAAGCAAACTTATAATTTCAACTGAAGAGATAATTTTATCTGTTGTTATCTTTTATCAAATAGCAATTTCAATTTTTGCTTTTCACATGCCAGTTTATAACTCTACAGTATATGTTATTTATTTATTACTAACATATCTTTTATTCCAAAAATATTTATCAATTAAACAATAGATTATAATTATTGAGTAAGTAATGATGGAATTAAAAATTTGCATCTTTGAAACACCATGCTCCCTGTTTTCCCATGAATTTTCAATTATTTTATATTTAAACCCCCTGGTTATCATTTTTAATGGAAGTTCGACAGTAATACTGAAATGATTTGAAAGGATTGGATATACTTTTAATAATGAAGATTTTCTGTAAATCTTAAATGAATTTGTAAAATCATAATATTTTACATTGAATATTATTGAAACAAAATAATTACCAAACCTATTTAAAATTTTTTTAAAAATTGGGTAATTTTTAACTGAGCCCTTTATCCATCTATCTCCAAATACACAGTCTAAATTATTGTTATCAATCATCAAGTTGTAGTACTCTAGTAAATCATTTAAAGAATCAGAGTAATCTGCCATTAAAATGCATATTAAGTCTGAACTGCTTTTATCAATTCCAATCACTATAGAATTTCCAAAACCTCTTTGACTGTCATTTAAAAAGAATTTTATTCTTTGATTTTTAGATTTTAAATTATTTATAATTTTTTCTGTTGAATCTGATGAATGATCATCAACAATAATGATTTCATAGTCAATTTTTTGTTTTTCTAAGAAATCACATACAGAAGAAACAGTAGTTTGTATATTACTTTCTTCTTGAAATGTTGGTATTATAATGCCTAGTTTCAAAAATTACGTATTAGTTAGTGTCCTCTCTGTAAAAGTCTGGATTACTAGAATCATGCTTTAAAGATAGGGCGTTCAACCACTTAGAGTCCTTTACAATATTAAATGTATGAACTATATATGGTTTGATAAAAAAGATATCATTTTCTTTAACAACAAATTTATCTTGCTCACCTAATATACCATCCTTAGAGATTCTTTGAACAATAATTTCAATCTCACCCTCAATAATAAAAAAAAGTTCGTGTGATTTTTTGTGATAATGATTACCTCTTACAGAACCAGCTTTAGATTGAATTAGATTAATTTCTTCTATATTAAAGTCATTTGTTATACCTAGTATACTACCTCTATCATCTTTATGACTAAAATAAGATTTTAAAAATTTTATCATTTTATCATTTTATATATGTAATCTTTAATTTCCATATCTTTTTTTGATCTATATGAGCTTATTAAAGATAAATCTTTAAAAAATTTAATTTCAGATTCTTTATAGCTTTTTTTAATTATTTTATTTGATGAGTTTAAAATCTTTGCTACAAATAAACCTAAATCAAATCTACTTAATTTTTTTCCTCCTGTAATATGAATTATTTTTTCATTATGTTTTTCTTGAATTATATCCTCAATACAATTTAATAAATTAATTATTGGTGTAGGAGAGAATAAATTGTCGTAGAGATCTAATTTTGAATTATCATTTAGTGATTGAATTAACCAATTAATAAATACAGATTTCTCACCAATTATTGCACCAGCTCTTATTATATTATAATTTGAATGATTATTAATTATATATTTTTCAGATTTAAATTTTGAAATTCCATAAAATGACTTAGGAATTGTCTTATCATAGATAGTGTAATCGCCTTTGTCTCCATCAAAAACATAATCAGAAGATAAAAATATAATTTTTGAATTGTTTTTGGATAAATCTTGATTAATTAGTGTTTTTAAAGGAGTAAAGCTTTTATCTAAAGTCTTAGAAATTTTAACTTCAGTTTTCTTTAAGTTTTTCTCACCAGCAGCCCATATTATAATGTCAGGCTTTATCTCATCGATTAATTTAAAATTTTCCTCAAGTGAGTAGTCGAATTTTATTAAGCCTTTTCTTTTATTTTTTTTAAAGGTTCCAATTATTTCGTAGGTTGAGTTAATATTTAGAGCATTAAAAAGATAACTTCCAACAAAGCCTGATGCACCGATAATTAGAATTTTTTTTGACATTTTATTTTATTTTCCAACTCTCCCATACAAATTCATAACACCATTTTAAGTTATGAGTATTTTTCAATGATTTAATAATATTAATTCTCTTTCTAGATGCTTCTTCCACAAAATTGTGGAATTGAATTTGATAATTTTCTACTCTATTTAATAAATTATTTTGAATTATATTATCCATTAATGAAAATTCTCCACCTTCAATATTTATTTTCATAAGATTAATTTTTTCTATTTTCAAGCCTTTGAAGATGGAATTAAATTCCTTCATTTCACATAAGTATGTTTTATTACTTTTTTTATAAAAAGATGATCCATCATCTAGATCATTTAAACTAATTGTAGAATTATTGTCAGATAAACCGTAGTTATATACTTTTATTTTTGGGTTGTTTTTGTATTTAATTTTAAGATTTTTATAAAATCTTGGATGTGGTTCAAAAATATAAATATATGATTGAAATTTATTAAATATTTTATCAGTAAAATCACCTTTATACCCACCAACATCAAATACTATTGAACTTTCATTTAATTCATATTCTAGCCTTAGAGTTTCATCTCCATTATCTTTAAACCATCTCTTAGCTTCTAATAAATGTCTATCTCTTAGTATCCAGAGCCTAATAAAGTATTTAACAATATTATTAACTTTTATAAAAAATTTTTTTGGATTAGAGAATAGTAATTTTAAATTTTTAAGCATTATAAAGATTTAATTGCTCTTTTGAGCATATCAAACTCTTCAGATAAGTCATAGTGATGATTACCTATAAAGAAGCCATTTTTATCAATATACTCAGCATTTTTCATTTCTCTAAATACCTCATAATTATAAAACTTTAATGATTCACTTTTCACAAAATTTCCAGAAACTATAGGTCTATACTCAATATTATACTCTTGTAGTTTTTTTAAAAACTGCTCTCTTTTTAATTTACTGTCTTTTAAAATAAGAGAAAAACCAAACCATGAACTTTCTCCAATCTCTTTTTGAATTAAAAATCTTTCATCTTGATTGAAAACTTCTTTAAATTTTAGATAATTTTTTCTTCTTTGTTCAAGAAACCCCTGTAACTTATTCAATTGAACTATTCCTATAGATCCACTAAATTCCAGTGGTCTTAAATTATAACCAGGTAATATAAATCTAAATGATTCATCAAACAAATTATTTGATTTTTTACAAATAAGGTTTGTGTCATCAAGATTTCTAGTCCATCCGTGAGCTCTTAGCGACAGAAGAATGTCATATAGTTCCTTATCATCAGTACAAATCATCCCACCTTCCATGGTCGACATATGGTGAGAGTAAAAGAATGAAAAAGTGCCAAGTTTACCAAATGTCCCTGTCATCTTGTTATTAAATCTTGCACCAAGAGATTCGCAATTATCCTCAACTATTATGATGTCTTTTCCTTCAATAATTTTATTTATTCTAGAAAAATCATTTGGATTCCCTAAAATATTTACAACTAGTATCAATTTTGTTTTATCTGTTACAGCGTCCGAGAGATCTTCAAGGTTATAATTTAAAGTGTTAATATCTATATCAACAAACTTTAATTTTAATCCATATTGCTGAAGAGGAGTATAACTTGTTGACCAAGATACGGCTGGAACAATTACCTCATCTCCAGTTTTAAGGGCTTTTGTTTGAGTATAGAATAATGATCCTATACTTAATAAATTTGCAGATGACCCTGAGTTTACCATTATACAATATTTTGATCCAATAAATTTTGAAAATTTTTCTTCAAATTCTTTCACAAACTTGCCCATAGAGTAATTTCCTGTTTCAATTACTTTGCTAATTGCATTTATTTCTTTTTCATCCCACGAAGAAGATGCTAAATTATATTTTTTGCTCATTTTTTAATTTAAAAAAATCATATGTTTTTAAAATACCCTCCTCAATATTATGAGAAGGACTCCAGCCTAATTTATCTTGATATGAAATATCTACAAGTTTTCTTTTCATGCCTTCTGGTTTTGTTTGGTCAGATTCTATTGAACCTTGAAACCCTATAATTTTAGAAATGGTATTATAATATTCTCTAATTGAATAATCCTTACCGGTGCCAACGTTCATCTTTTGTGGTACTTTATCAAAATTTTTAATATAAAATAAAAGGAAATCAACAAAATCCTCTATAAACATAAACTCTCTCCTTACATTTCCAGTGCCCCACATTTTAACGGTCTGCAAGTTCAAGTTTTTAGCTTGAGTTATCTTATTAATTACCGCCGGGATCATGTGTGAGTCATTTTTGTCAAAGTTATCATATGGGCCATACAAATTACATGGGATAATAGTTTTATACCCTTCGAGATTATCACTTATATATTCAGTGAGTTTCAAACCAATAATTTTTGCTAATGCATAGCCTTCATTTGTAGGTTCTATTTTTCCAGTAAGAAGATCATCTTCATTAATTGGCCTATTGAAAGATTTTGGATAAATACATGAGCTGGAGATATTTATAAATTTATTAATGTTTTCTGTTAAACAAGTATTAATCAAATTTAAAATCATCATAGAATTCTTATGAAGAAATTCATATTGTGAGTTAATATTCTTCATAATACCACCTACCTTACCAGCGCAATGAATTACAATGTCAGGGTTGACTTTTTTAAAATACTCAGAAGTATTCCTGCTATCAAGCAAATCTAGATCTTTTGAGGATGGACTGTAAATCTGGAATTTATTTGTAAATTTTTTATTATTTACTATGTTTTTTCCAACAAACCCTGAAGAACCAGTAATTAATATTTTTATCAATTTAAATTCTTTAAAATCCTTTCCTTTTCAGCTAATATAAGATCACTTTTTATCATATCATTTACTAGATCATCAAAAGTGTTTTTTGGCGCCCAATTAAGCAATTTTCTTGCTTTTGATGAATCCCCTAAAAGTGATTCTACTTCAGACGGTCTAAAGTATTCATTGTCAATCTCCATAACAACTTGATTAACACTTACATTCTTATTATCAACATTAATTTTTCTTATAAAAGCAATCTCATTTAGTCCTGTTCCTTTAAACCCTATTTCAATGCCGATACAATCAAAACTTTTAATTAAAAAATCTTTTACACTATAGTTTAACCCTGTTGATATTACCCAATCATCTGGAGAATTATGCTGTAGGATCATCCACATTGATTCAACATAATCTTTTGCATGCCCCCAATCTCTTTTAGCATAAATATTTCCTAAATATATTTTTTCTTGAATTCCATGAAAAATTCTTGTTACAGCTCTAGTTATTTTTCTTGAAACGAAGGTTTCACCTCTTCTGGGTGATTCATGATTAAAAAGAATACCATTTGAAGCAAACATTTGATATGATTCTCTATAGTTTTTAGTTATCCAGTAAGAATAAAGTTTGGCTACACCATATGGGCTTCTAGGATAAAAGGGTGTTGACTCACTTTGAGGAGTTTCCATTACTTTACCGTATAGCTCACTTGAGCTAGCTTGATAAAATTTGATATTTTTTTGCATACCTAAGACCCTCAAAGCCTCAAGAACTCTTAGTGTACCAAGAGCATCAATATCTGAAGTGTACTCAGGTTTTTCAAAACTAACTTTGACATGACTCATTGCACCTAAATTATATATTTCATCAGGTTTAATATCATTAATTATCTTAACTAAATTTAAACTATCTGATAAGTCTCCATAATGCAATTTAAATGTTGAATTTTCAGTTTTTTCTTGAAAAATATGATCTATTCTATCGGTGTTAAATGAGGAGGATCTTCTTTTAATTCCGTGAACTATGTAGTTTTTTTCAAGAAGAAACTCTGCTAAATATGATCCGTCTTGTCCAGTAATTCCTGTTATTAATGCAACTTTATTCATTGTTTATTTTAATCCAATTATTTAATACAGGGGAACAATCTGGCCTCGATTTCCACCATATTTTTGGTGCTACAACTATTTTAGATGGATAATCAGACAACCATGCAGGCCACCAGCTAAAAGTGCTATTTGCTATGATATAATGTTTACAATTTCTCATCAAATAAAATGAATCAATATTATTCAAATTGTTTGGTATAAAACAACTCTTACCATTAATTCTTATATTATTTTTACACCATTCAATGTCATCGGAAAATACAAAAAATTTTGGTTTATCCAATTTCTTGATCATTAAATCAATTGAATTTAAATAATAATTAAGACTACAGACTCCCAAGGTGTCTAAATTTTTTGATTTTAAATAATCACCTCGTCTAATATGAACGCAAACACTATTAGTATCTTGCATTTTTTTTGATAAAAATTTAGAAGTTTTAGAAGTTTTTTTTGGTATAAGTTCATCACTTAAAATTTTTTTAATTTCTTTAAAATATTTTTCATCCTG
>JBELHE010000027.1:0-17804 GCA_042091575.1 Cryomorphaceae bacterium | reverse complement strand
TACTAGATGAGAGAAAATCTTAAATATTTATCAATTTTTAAATTTATTTTAATTGTTTTTGTTTTTTATGGTTGTAAAAATAAAATACAAACTGAATACCCAATAGCTGATTGGTCTGATGTTGATTATTCAGGAAACAATCATATTTCACAAAAAATGGATATATATCTTCCCAAAAACAATAATAAAAAACATCCTCTAGTTATTGTTGTATATGGAAGTGGTTGGAGTTCAAATAATAAAAAATTAAGTAATTATCAAAAAGATGTTTTTGTAAAACCATTATCAAAAAAAGGATTTGCAACTATATCAATAAACCACAGATCCTCTCGGTTAGATTCTGTTTTTCCAGCGCAAATACATGATGTAAAAGCAGTAATAAGGTTTTTAAGAGCTAATCATTTAGAATATAACCTCGATACATCATTTATTGGAATCGCAGGTTATTCCTCAGGTGGTCATCTTGCCGCATTAGCAGGAACTTCATCAAATAATTCTTTAGTTGCAGGTGATGTTGGTAATTATTTAGAATATGATACAAATGTTAATGCTGTTGTAGATTTTTACGGTCCTACAGATTTAAACGTATTCTATGAATGTCCAATAACAAAAGACAAAAATCTTTCAGACGAGCAAAAAATGAGAGTTTTTGGAGATGTTGATAATATCTCTGAAGTTTTTGACCTCGCTAATCCTATTAAATATATTAACGATAAAACTCCACCTTTCTTAATTTTTCATGGAGAGATGGATAGAACAGTACCTGTCTGTCAAAGTCAATTGCTTCACAATGCCCTTATACAAAACAATATTCAAAGTGAGCTTATTTTAAAGGAAGATGGAGATCATTGCGGAAATACTTTAATGTATCATCACTCAAAAAAAATGGCAGATTTTTTTTATAATCAATACAATAAACAACTATGAATAAATTTAATTTAATACTGTTTTTAATCTTTACAATTTTTGGTTGTGAAAATAATTTAGAAGATAAGCCACTCAATGTTCTATGGCTTGTAGCTGAAGATTTAAGCCCTGATTATTTAAGTCCATATGGAGATTTAACTGCTCCAACTCCAAACTTAGATCAGCTTGCTTCTGAAGGTGTTGTTTATGACTATGCTTTTTCAACATCTGGAGTATGTGCTCCAAGTCGAGCAACTTTGGCTACAGGCGTATATGCAAATTCATTTGGAGCTCAAAATATGAGAACAATGTGGGCTGAGGCTAATGCAAGAAGAGGAGGTATAATTGATTATGAGGCAGTTCCACCCCCTCAGGTTAGAATGCTTGGAGATATAATGCGTGAAAACGGATATTATTGTACCAACAACTCAAAAACTGATTACCAATTTGAAAAATCTGTTATGGCTTGGGATGAATCTAGTAATAATGCTCATTGGAAAAATCGATCCAATGACAAAACTCCATTCTTTTCAATTTTTAACTTTAACCAAACTCATGAAGGTAATTTTTTTTCAAATTGGGATGATGAAGAATTTTTAATTTCAAATGATGTGGAAATAAATATTCCACCTTATCTTCCTCAGAATGACATTGGCAAAAGAGAATTAAGAAAAGTTTATTCAAGACTTGTCAATTTAGATAATTGGATAGGAGAAAAGATAAAAGAACTTGAAGATGAAGGTTTATTAGAAAAAACAATTGTAGTATTTTATTCTGATCACGGTGGTCCGCTTCCAAGGCAAAAAAGACTTTTATACGACTCTGGGTTAAAAGTTCCTTTGATTATTCGTTATCCGAATAAAGAAAGATCAGGTGAAAGAGATGATAGGCTAGTTAGTTTTGTGGATTTTCCTCCTACTGTTTTATCAATGGCTGGAGTTCAGCCTCCATCATTTATGCAAGGTCAAGCTTTTGAAGGGAAATTTAAATCAAGATCTGATCGTGAATTTATTCATGGTCATGCTGATAGGTTTGATGAAAGTGTAGACATGATTAGAGCAGTTAGAACTAAAAAATTTAAATATTTAAAAAATTTCCACCCTGAAAAACCATATTATCTTCCACTTGCATTTAGAGAAAGATTACCATCAATGCAGGAGCTATTAAGAATGAGAGATGCTGGAGAATTAGATAAAAATCAAGCTCTCTGGTTTAGAAAATCAAAGTCTGAAGAAGAGCTCTTTGATACTGAAAATGATCCACACGAACTTAATAATATAGTTAATGACCCTAAATACAATGAAATCCTAGTTTCAATGAGAGAAGAATGTGCTAATTGGATGGATAAAATAGATGACAAAGGAGTTATTAATGAAAGAGACTTAATTGAATTGTTTTATCCCAATCGTAAAGCTAAACAAACTTTATCTCCAAATATCGAAATTTCAGATAAAGATGTTTCTGTTAATATTGTAACGGATGGTTCAAGAATAGGCTACAGATATATAAGTGAAAAAGAACCAAATATGGGTTGGATACATTATAAAAACCCTATTGAATTAAGGTCTAATGATACTCTTGAAATAATTGCTCACAGAATTGGTTATAAGTCTGTAATTAATAAATTTTACAATGGTAAGTTAATTAAAACTGAATATCCACTTTCAAAGATAGAAATACAGGATATAAGATATTCAGCAAACAGACCAAAATTACCTCCAATGAAATAGGTTGTTAAAATTATAATGAAAAAAAATTCCGTATTTGTTATTCTAGCTTTTTTATTTTTTTCATGCAATAATGATAAACCTAATATATTATTAATAATTGCAGATGACATGAGTCCTTTAGAGGATGCAATAACTCCTAATATGGATAAGTTTGCATCCAAGGGTATTAAGTTTATAAATGCGTTTTCGCAATATGCAAATTGTGCCCCTTCGAGACAGAGTTTTATTACTGGATTAAGCCCATTTAGAGGATTAAGACAAGGAAGAATTGATGATTATTTGAAGAATAACAATCATGTTAGTTTACCTAAATTTTTTAAATCAAATAATTATAATACATATTCATTAGGAAAGGTATATCATCATTCCAAAGACGATATGGATTCATGGGATGTTTTTTATGATATTTCCTCAGTAAAAAACAATTATCATAATTGGGAATCATTTGCAAGTCAAAAAAATCAAGAAATAACAAATAATTACTTAAGACCTGCTGTCGAGAACGTTTCACTTCCTTTAAATAAATACAACGACTATAATATAGCTAGAGAAGCAATTAAGCTTTTAAAAAAATCTAAATCAAAGCCTTTTTTTATGACTGTCGGCTTTAGAAAACCTCATTTACCATTTGCTGCACCAAGAAAATTTTGGGAACTATATGACAAAACAAAATTCAATGATTCCGAATTTAAAAATGCAACTATTAAGGGTGACTCAATTGTTTATTTATGGTCAGAGCTGTCAAGTTATAAGCCATACACAACAACTTATAAATCAGAAAATTACAGAAAGAAAAATATAACTAATAGTCAAGAACTAGATCTTAAGCACGGATATTATGCGTGTGTTTCGTTTATTGATTATTTGATTGGAATGATTACTGATGAAGTTGAAAGTTTAGGTATTGATAATAATACAATAGTAATCATAACATCAGACCATGGGTTTCATTTGGGTGAGCAACAAATATGGGGAAAACATAGTAATTACAAAATGAGCACTAACGTTCCATTAATTATACATGATCCAAGAATGAAAATCAAGAATAATATATCCCATGGTTTTGTTGAGTTGTTAGATTTATTTCCAACTTTAGTTGATCTTACTGGGTTTGAAAATAATGGCAAAATGGATGGCAAAAGTATTGTTCCACTTATAAATAATCCTAAGGCTGAAGGTTATTTAGATGCCTTTAGTATGTACCAAAGTTTTCAAAAAGATAAAAGTATAAAAAACTTAAAAGCTTACGCTTTACACAACAAAAAATACACTTACATTGAGTGGCGAGATAGTATGAGTAAAAAAATAGTCAATCAAGAATTGTATGATATTGAAAATGGTTTGGAAACTATAAATATTGCATCTGATTCTTCTTACAAAGAAATAATTAAAAATTTCTCAAAAAAAATTGAAATTAAAAACCAGAGTTTATTATGAAAAAAATATTATTTATTCTATCAATATTTACATTCGGATGTAAATCCGAGATATCATCCAATTTTTCTTTAAACAATCTTTTCTCAAACCATATGGTTTTACAACAGGACACCTTGGTAAACTTTTGGGGAGAAGCACCAAAAGGAACAGAAATTAGTTTAAATACTAGTTGGGGAGAAAAAGCCATAACAAGTGCTGATAATTCTGGTAATTGGCTCACTCAAATTAAAACCCCCAAATTTGATGAAAAAACACATAAAATAACTTTAAGTACAAATGATAAAACTATTGAGATTAATGATGTTTTAATGGGTGAAGTTTGGTTGGCATCTGGTCAATCCAATATGGAAATGCCAATGAAGGGTTTCAAATATGCTAAAGTTCATGAACTAATTGAAGGCGCAGAAGAAGAAATTTCCAAAGCGTATATCCCACAAATAAGGATGTTTACAGTAAAAAGAAACATCTCTTATATTCCTCAGGAAAATATTGAAGGTGATTGGGTAGTATGTTCACCCGAATCTATTAGCGAATTTTCGGCTGTTGCTTATTTTTTTGGAAAAAAACTCAATCAAGAACTAGGAGTTCCAATTGGACTTATTCATTCCAGTTGGGGAGGATCTCCAGCTGAAAGCTGGGTTAGAAAAGATTATATTGAAAAAATCAAAGGTTATGAAAATACGTCTAAAAGATTAGAAATCGCTATTGATCCCAAAAGTGAATATAATCTTTGGGTAGCTAATCATTCGCATGTGAAAAGAGATAGTTTGATTGGAGTAAATGATTTCAAATGGGTAAATGATGAAAATAAACAATTTGTCAAGAATAATTTTAATGATGAATCTTGGATAAAGACATCTACTCAAGGTGTCAGTGAAGCTTTTGAAAAAAACAATTTCAATGGAATAGGATGGATCAGGCAACAAATTAATATCAGTCAAATCACAAAATCGGATTTAGTTTTTGATATTGGTAAAACCAATGATTTGTATACTGTTTTTGTAAACGGTAAGATGATTGGAAGAAAAGAATATTGGGGAGTAGCTTCAACAAAATATCTTATTAAAAATGATTTACTCAAAAGAGGAAACAATACAATATCCATAAGATTTATTGATGTTTATGGAAAAGGCGGTTTAGATCCTGACCCTAACAGAGGAATTTACTTGGATAATAAAAAAATTATTTCCTTAAATGACCAATGGAAATTAAAAATGATATGTTATCAAACTGCTGGAGACTTTTATATTCTAAAAAAAATTGGAGAAAGAATTGCTACTCCCTCTGCAGAAAGAATGCCTCATCAATTTAATTCTCCAACCACTCTTTACAATGGGATGATTGCACCGTTATCTAAGTACAATTTAAAAGGTTTTATTTGGTATCAAGGTGAGTCTAATCAAGGAAGAGCTGAGGAGTATAAAACTCTCTTTCCTGCAGTAATTAATAGCTGGCGAAGTCAATGGAAAGACGATTCTTTACCTTTTTATTATGTTCAAATTGCACCCTTTGGAGGTTATGATTCTAGGAGAGAACAATCCGAAAGAGTAACATCTGCTGAATTAAGAGAAAGTCAAGTTTTAACCTTATCTCAACCAAATGTAGGAATGGCAATTACGACTGATTTAGGTGATTTTAAATCTATTCATCCACCAAAGAAAAAGGAGGTTGGAGAACGTTTGGCATTATGGGCATTGAACAAAAATTATAATTTCGAAGACTTAGTTTACTCAGGTCCTATTTATAAATCAGTTGAATTCATTAATGATAAAATATTAGTTTCTTTTGACCATGCAGATTCTGGTTTATATTGCCCTGATAAAAAAATAAAGCATCTTGAAATAGCTGGTGATGACAATAACTATTTTCCTGCTGATTCAAAAATAATTAAAGACAAACTTTTAGTTTGGTCTAAAAACGTTTTAAGTCCAAAATCTGTCAGACTTGGCTGGAAAAATTATTTTGAAATCAATTTGTTCAACCAAGAGGGTCTTCCTGCTTCTTCTTTCAGGTCCAAATAATAATTAGTAATTTAAATCTATGAAATTCCAATTCAGAAATATTATAATCATCAAAGCACTATTTTTTCTTTTTATATTAATTTCTTGTCAACAAAAAGACGATAAAAGACCTAATATTGTTTTATTATTAGCAGATGACCTTGGATATGGTGAAATAGGTTCTTATGGTCAAGAGATTATAAAAACTCCAAATCTTGATAGTCTAGCAAATAAAAGTATGATTTTTACAGACTTTTATGCTGGAAGCACTGTTTGTTCACCATCCAGAGCTGTCTTATTGACAGGAAAAAGCTCAAGTCATGTTTCAATAAGGGGAAATGCAGCTTTTGTAAGAGACAGTTTGTGGGAACAAATTGCTCTTGATAAAAATGAATATACTTTAGGAGAGATGTTTAGTGAAGCTGGATATCAATCTGCTTTTGTTGGAAAATGGCATTTAGACACAGCCGATAAACCGGAAACATGGGCTTTTTCACATGGCTTTGACTTTGCTGCTCAAGAACAATGGGGAGGATCTACTGATAAATTCAAAAAACCAGGTCTGTGGCTAAATGGAAATAATCAACATCTTCCATATGATTTTAATAAACATGATTGTAAGGATGCTTTTTATACGGATACCGCATTTGATTTTTTGGATAATAAGGATGAAAACAAACCCTTTTTTCTTTTCATGTCATACAGGGCCCCTCATTCTTTTGAAGGTGCAATTCGTGATACACTTTGGTATGCTGATGAAAATTGGCCAAAAGTTGAACAAGCTCAAGCTGCAAAAGTCACTTTACAGGACCAACAAGTTGGTAGACTATTAGAAAAATTAGAATTAATTAACGAATTAGATAACACTATTATATTATATACTAGTGACAATGGAGCACACTTTAATCATGATAATCCTGATGGTCATCGTTTAGAGTTTTTTAATAGTAATGGTAAATTTAGAGGTGGTAAAAGAGATTTGTATGAGGGTGGATTACGTGTTCCGCTAATTGTCTATTGGAAAAATAAAATACAACCTGGATCAGTAACAAACCACATTTCTTCTTTTATAGATATAATGACAACTTTTGCTGAAATAGCAGGAATAAAAAAGCCTTCACAAAATAATGGTATTTCATTTCTTCCAACTCTACTTGACAAAGAACAAGTTAAACATGAGTTCTTGAACTGGGAATTTCAATTGAGTGGTTCTTTTCAAAAATTACCAAACGGTGGTTTTAGACAATCCGTAAGAATAGGTGATTTTAAAGCTGTTCGATATGGAATAAATTTAGATATAGAAGTTTATGATTTAAAAAATGACGATTCTGAAACAATAGATGTTTCAAACGATTACCCTGAAATAGTGGAGAAAGCTGATAAAATATTCATGAATGAAAGAAATAACACTTATGGATTTCCATATGGTGGAGTCGAACAAAATTTTATACCAACTAATTAACTTTTATGTTTATGACAAAAAGTATATCCGATAAATTAAAATCAAAAAATATTTTATTAATTTTTGTTTTAATATTAAGTATTAGTTGTAACAAACATGATTCAATAATAATCTCTTCCCCTAGTGAAATAAATAATTTTGTTCTTGAAATTAATGAAGGAAAAATTTTTTATTCTGTATATCAAGGTAATAAAAAAGTTATTTCTCAATCTCAGCTAGGTATTAAGTTTAAAAATGGAGTATCTCTAACAAATAATTTTAATTTAATAAGTATAAACAATAATAAGGTTGACGAAACTTGGGAACAACCCTGGGGAGAAAATAAATTTATCAGAAATAATTATGCAGAATCTATAATTTCTCTTAAATCGAACGATAATTTTAATTACGAAACAGATATTATTGTCAGAGTTTACGATGATGGAGTAGCATTTAGATATAATGTTAAAAAATTAGCTAATATCAATGAGGTGGTTATTACAGATGAAATAACTGAATTCAATATTGCTAAAAATGCAAAATCTTGGTGGATCAAAGCCTATGACCCTAACAGATATGAACAGCTTTATAATAAATCCACAATTTCAGAGATTGATACTGTACATACTCCATTAACGATGCGTTTTGATGATGGAACACACATAAGTATTCATGAGGCATCGCTTAGCAATTATTCTTCAATGCAAATTGTAGGAACAAATTCAAAAAAACTTCATTGTGATTTAGCACCTTGGTCAAATGGAGATAAGGTGCGAACAACAATTCCTTTTAAAACCCCATGGAGAACGATTAAAATAACTAATAATGCAAAAGATTTAATATCTTCTAATATTACAATTAATAGTAATCCTCCAAATAAACTTGGAGATGTATCATGGATTAAACCATCAAAATATATTGGAATTTGGTGGGGGATGATTATTGGAAAATGGACTTGGGAAGAAGGTTTCAGACACGGTGCTACAGTTGAAAGAAGCAAGAAATATATTGATTTTGCTTCAAAAAATGGTTTTGATGAAGTGCTTATTGAAGGCACTTCCGCTGGTTTTACAGGATTATTTCCAGGAGATACTGTAACAACAAGTTACACTAAAACAACTCCAGATTTTAATCTTAAAGAAGTTCAAAACTATGCAAAAAAAAGAGGTGTCTCATTGCAAGCTTATCATGAAACTAGTGCTAGTACATTAAATTATATGGCTCAGATTGAAGATGCTTTTTCTCTTATGAAAGAAGTTGGTATGCAGAAAGCAAAAATCGGGCATGTAGGCGCTATGATGGATAAATTTGAGTATCATTACGGCCAGCATGCAGTTAATTATTATAGAAAAGTCTTAGAAATAGCTGCCAAATACAATGTAGCAGTAAATTTTCATGAACCTATAAAAGACACAGGTGAGAGACGCACATATCCGAATATGTTAACCAGAGAAGGAGCAAGAGGGATGGAATATAATGCTTGGGGAAATGGAGGTAATCCAGCTAGTCATGCAACTATTCTTCCTTTTACTAGAATGTTGGAGTCTCCAATGGATTTTACACCTGGTATTTTTGATTTATTATATGAAAGTTGGGATTTTGATTCAAATGATGAGATTCCTGTAAAAATAACTTTAATTGATAATGGTAATGGGTATACAAATATTCGTTACAAAAGTGGTGAATCATTCTGGCAAACCAAACCAATGTCTGTTGAATATAAAGTTGAAAATAATGATACAACATATATTTGGTCAATAACTGAAATGATGAAACCTGGTCAATGGGATTGGGGAATTACAGCTCATGATGTTAAATCTGACAATAATGATGTTTGGTTACTTAGTATATTAAATTTAGAAAATAGAACAATTAATATTTCAAATACTGGCAAAGTCTCTGGAGACATTAATGTTATAATTCCAAATCAAGATTTTGATAAAAAAAATAAATTCATAGCTGATAAAAAAGATTTAATTGAAATTGGATCTAATGTTTTTGGAAAAACTCAAAGGGTTAATACAACATTAGCTAAACAGCTTGCATATTATGTTATTCTCTATAGTCCAATGCAAATGGCATCAGATTTTATTGAAAATTATATAGATCAACCTGCTTTACAATTCATTAAAGATGTTCCGGTTGATTGGGACTCATCAAGTGTTATAAATGCTGAGATTGGGGAATATATCAGTATTGCAAGAAAAGACAGAAATAGTAATGATTGGTTCCTTGGTTCAATAACAAATAATATTCCAAGAAACTTTGATTTTGCTTTAAATTTTTTAGAACCTGGCAAAGAATATATTGCAACTATTTATAAAGATGGTGAAAATGCAGATTGGAAAAACAACCCTAAAGATTTATCAATTGAAAAAATTAAAGTTAAAAGTAATACTATCCTATCATTAAATCTTGCTTCCGGTGGAGGAGTTGCTATAAGATTTAACTATATTGAATAGTATTATTTTACTTTTAAATATTAAAAATAGGAATAAAAATATCAAAAAATGAAACACTTAATTTACTTAATAATCATAATTGGATTTATCTCATGTAATAATGATAAGTCTAAGCAATCTATAAAAATGAATAAACAACCAAATATTGTAATTGTTTATACCGATGATCAGGGATATGGAGATTTAAGTTCTTTTGGATCAATGTCAATGAAGACTCCAAATATTGATGCACTAGTTGATGGAGGAGTTAAGCTTACTAATTTTTTGAATGCTTCATCAACATGTTCTCCGTCTAGAGCTGCTCTTTTAACAGGTTCATATCCAATAAGAACAGGTGTAGTTAATGTATTATGGCCTAGGAGTGGTGGTTTTGGTTCTGGTGGTGTCAATACTTTAAAGGGATTAAATCCTGATGAAATTACAATAGCAGAAGTATTAAAGGATGTGGGATATGCTACAGCTATGTCAGGCAAATGGCATCTAGGAGATGAACTTGCTTTTTTACCTAAACAACAAGGTTTTGATACTTATTTTGGAATTCCTTATTCCAATGATATGAATATAAAAAATTTGCCAGTTATAATAGATAATGATATTGTAGAAACTGTTCCCGATCAATCTTTGTTAACAAAACGTTATACTGATTTTGCAATTGACTTTATTAATAATGTTGATGATGATAAACCGTTTTTTCTTTATCTAGCTCACACCATGCCTCATATTCCAATCTTCGCATCAGAAGATTTTAGGGGAAAGTCTAAAGCAAGTGCATATGGTGATGTTATTGAAGAAATTGATTTTAATGTTGGGCGTTTGGTTGAGGTTCTTAAAGAAAAAGATATTTTTGATAATACACTTTTTATATACACTTCAGATAACGGACCCTGGTTAAATTATGGTAGTCATGCTGGATCATCTGGAGAACTTAGGGGAGGAAAGTTTGATGTTTTTGAAGGTGGTTACAGAGTCCCATGCGTAATTTCATGGCCAAATTCTATTCCTGCTAAAACACAAATAGATCAATTAGTTTCAACAATTGATTTATTACCCACAATTTGTGCTATAACTGGAGCTGATCTTCCTGAAAATAAAATCGATGGTATTAATGTTTTTGATGTTCTTCAAAACAAAAAGATGCCTCAATTAGATGAAAGATTTTATTATTATCATAAAGGAAATAAATTACTTGGTGTTCGACAGGGTAGCTGGAAATATTTATCCCCATCAACATATAATGAAATTAAATTTCCAGGAGAAGATGCGAGGCCAGGTATCTCTACATGGCAGACAGACTTTCCCGAAGCTCTATTTGATTTGGACACTGATGTTAGAGAGTTAAACAACAGGTTAGATGATTATCCAGAAAAAGCTAATTTTTTAAAAAACCAACTTACTTTATTTCAAAAAACTCTTGATAAAGAAGCTAGACCAATTGGAGAGATGGAAAGATAGGCTAACTATATATTAGTATTATAAATTATGTTAACCTTAAGCTCTTATTTATGGGACCCAGATATTTATTTATATGAGGGTGATTTATTTTCAATTAGATGGTACAGTGTTCTTTTTGCTTTAGGGTTTATTATTGGCCGTTTCTTAGTTGTCGGTGCATACAAAAGAGAAAAAAAATATGATACAACTGTGGATTTGCAGATGCTTTATATGGTTTTTGGAATTCTTATTGGATCACGAATTGGTCATGTAATTTTTTATGAACCTGAAATACTAAGCAGAGGAGTTCAAGAACTGTTTTTTTTCTGGAAAGGTGGCTTAGCTAGTCACGGTGCTGCAATTGGTATTTTAAGTGGTATGGCTCTATACTCGTATAAAATTGTTTTTAAAGACTTTAAAATTCATATTAAGGACAGATTAAGAAGAGGGTATAATTATTTACAAGTTATGGATAGAATGATAATTGCTGTTGCAATAGGGTGCGCATTGATTAGGATGGGTAACTTCTTTAATTCTGAAACTATCGGTCTTCAAACTCAAAGTAATTATGGGGTTTTATTTGTTAATCCTGCTGAGGATAGAATTAAAGATCAATTGCCTTTCGTAAAGAATGTTTCTTTCGAAGAAACAGGAGAGTTTTATAAAGTTGGTCAACCCTATCTGAATACTAAAATATTTTTTGACAATGAGCAATATAAAGAAGAGCGTATTAAAAATAGTGTTGAAAAAACCTTAAGTTATATTCTCCCAAATAAAGTTTTTACGAATAGCAGTGTATTTAACCCTAAACAAGGAAAAGTAAAACATCAATTTAAACGCAGTGAATCTCAATTTTATTTAGAACTTAGTTCTGTTGGTGTATATCGTCATCCAGCTCAATTATATGAATCCTTAAATTATTTTTTAATCGGAATTATTATGTTTCTAATATTAAAAAAATATAAGATTAAACTACGTCATGGAAGTTTGTTGGCTTTCTTTTTTATTACTGCTTTTGCAGGTAGATTCATTTTAGAATATTTTAAGGAAAATCAAGTAAAAAACGAATTATTTCAATTAAATAATATTCTGGGAATTAGTTTAAATTTAGGTCAGCTTCTAAGTATTCCCTTTGTTGTTTATGGAATCTACTTTTTTATTAGGAACATCAAAAAAAATCCATTTTTAATTAATTACTAAAAACTTAAAATGAAAATATTAAGATTATTCACCTTATTTATTACGATTTTATTATCTATTTCTTTGCAGTCACAAGATTTAGATAAGTTTTTATTAAAATACAATCAACCTGCAAACAATTGGTATGAAGCCTTACCTATTGGTAATGGTAGGCTTGGCGCAATGGTTTTTGGTGGATTTAATAATGAACGAATTCAACTAAATGAAGAAAGTCTATGGGCCGGTTCATCTTTTGACCGAAACAATCCAAATTCAAAAAAATATTTAAATAAAATTCAAAATCTAATATTTGAAGAAAAAATTGTAGAGGCAGAAGAACTAGCTAGCAAATACATGTTAGGCACTCCCTCTAAAGTCAGATCCTATCAAACTTTTGGTGATATAAGTATTGACTATTTGTATAACCAAAGATGGTCTCCATCAAGATACAATCGTTCATACCCAACTCTTTATAAACGAAGTTTAAATTTGCATACTGGGATTGCCAATTCAGAATTTAAAATTGGAAACAATACAATAATTCAAAAAGTTTTCTCATCTGCAATTGACGATGTTATTGTAGTTGATATTAAGTTTACTCAAGCAAGTAATATCAGTTTTAAATTATCCAGAGGAATTGAAATTAATGATGAAGATGAAAAAAATTTCAATCCATCCAACCATATAAATATTCCTGGATGGAAACAAGGTTATTTTGACAGCACCTTTAAGATTGAATACGGTAAAGGTGATGATTGGGTAAGTTTTTCAGGTCAAATTATTGACTATCCAAATGAAAAAGAAGGTCCAGGTGGTGATCATATGCGATTTGCATCGGTTTTAAAAGTTCATTCAACAGATGGTGAAATTGAAACTGTTGATGGAAAATCTAATGCTAAAATTAATTTAACAAATGCCTCATATGTTACATTGGTGTTCAGCGGAGATACTGATTATAATATTAATAAATTAAATTTTGATAGGTCTATTAATCCACACTCTGTAAGTAAATTCAAAACAGATAAGGTTTCCAAAAAATCAAAAAATCAAATCATAAAGGATCATGTAAAAGACCATCGAAATATTTTTGATAGGGTTGATATTAATTTGGGAAAGGACAGCTTATCTCATTTAGCAACTGATCAACGACTTGCTCTTATCCAACATAATGAAACTAAAGATCCTGGCTTAATTGAACTTTATTATCAATATGGAAGGTATTTGTTGATGGGTTCTTCCAGAGCCCCTGGAAAGCTTCCAGCTAATTTACAAGGTATTTGGAATGACCTCTTTAAGGCGCCTTGGGATGCAGATTTTCATGCAAATATAAATTTACAGATGAATTATTGGCCTGCAGAAATTACTAATTTATCAGAAACTCTGATACCATTAAGTAACTTTTTAAAACAAATAACTGTCCCAGGGTCAAGAACGGCAAAAAAAATGTATAATGCTAAAGGATGGACAATGCATCATCTTACAAACCCCTTTGGAAAGACAAGTGTAGGAGATGGAGTTCACGGAATTACTCCTTTGAACGGTGCATGGATGACCTTTCCTCTATACAGACATTATGAATTTAACCAAGACTTACTTTATTTAAAAAATGAAGCTTATCCAATAATAAAAGGGTCTATTGAGTTTGTTCTTGATTTTTTAATTGAATCACCCGATGGATATTTAGTTTCGAATCCTTCTAGCTCACCTGAAAATCATTTTTATATTCCAGGTGTCGAACAAAGGGTTGAATTAACATACATACCTACAGTTGATAAACAAATTATAGAAATGCTTTTTGATATATTTATAGAATCTGCTGAGACTCTTAAAACTGATAATTCTTTGGTTAGAAAAGTTAAAAATGCAAAAAAAAGACTTCCTCCATATCAAATCTCTAAATTTGGAACTCTACAGGAGTGGATAAAAGATTATGAAGAGGAGCAACCAGGGCATAGACATATTTCTCATTTATTAGGTATTTATCCATTTGGAAACTTAAATAAAAATAATCCAATAATGTTTGAAGCAGCTAAGAAATCTGTTGCCAGACGCTTATCTTTTGGAGGAGGACACACCGGATGGAGTAGGGCATGGATAATAGGTTTATATGCACGTTTTTTTGATAGTGCAAAAGCATATGATAATCTGTATGATTTATTAAAGAAGAGTACACTAAAAAATCTTTTTGATACACATAGACCATTTCAAATTGATGGAAATTTTGGAGGAACTGCTGCAATTCATGAAATGATAATTCAATCTACAAAAAATGATATTCTATTATTACCAGCTATTCCAATTGATTGGAATGATGGTTATCTTTATGGTAGTAAAGTTAGAGGAGGTGCAATGGTAAACTTAAACTGGAAAGATGGTAAACCTGAAAGATTTGAAATAACCTCTAAAAAGTCAGGAAATTTTAACATTATTTTTAAAGAAAAACAAATTCCTGTTAAAGTCATTGCTGGACAAGTTCTAGTACTTAATAAAAAAGATTTTTATTAGTACATCCATTCCAATATTTTTTTAGCTTGTTTAGACCATGATTTAGCGCCATGAGTTCCATCTTTTTCAATCCAGTACAAATAGTTTTTGCTTGAAAAATTAATTTTTTCTAAATATCCTATAAATTTATCTACCCCAATCTGGAGATTGCTGTCAAAATTATCAGTTCCATTGACCACGGCAAGTTTTAATTTTTTTGGGATATTAGTTTTTATTATTTTTTGATAATAATCTTGATCACGATATATTATTCCAGGAGATAAGCAAATTGCTTTTTTAAATGTTTTATTGAGTTCCCACCCAAGATAAAGTGAAATTACTCCACCAGCAGATGAACCTAAAGTACCTATATCGTTTAAATTTATTCTATAATTTTTTTTTATTTCAGGAATTAATTCTTTGATTAATGTTTCACCATATTTTGACCCATTTCTTGTTGGAACATATTCAGAGCCGCGATCTTTCGTGTTACTAACTCCAACCATTATTATTGGTTCCATTTTTTTTGATGCAATTAATTCAGTAACAGACTCATCTAAATTCCAGCCTTTTTTATTAATTCTTAATTCACCTTTAGATTTATTTTTTGCACCAAATCCTCCTCTTGAATAAAAAACACTTCCACCATCGTGAACAATTAAAAGAGGATATTTTTTCTTTGTAAATTTATACTCACTTGGAAGCCAAACGTATATATCTCTATTGTTTTCTAATATTTTTGAATTAAATATATGTTTAAAAACTACACCAGTAATTTGTTCGTTTTTAAAAGTTTCAGGTTTAGAAAGAGTAGGTTCTGAAATATATTGACCAAATAAGTCATTTCCAAAAAATATAATTATCAAGAATATTATATACTTTTTCATCTCATTTTTTAATTAATAAATTAATATAATTAAAAATTTATTAAATTGGATAGTATATAAATTTATATAATATTCATTTTCAAATATTATCTTATGAAATATATTATTTACTTTTTTGTTTTGTTTTTTTTTTCATGTAGTTCAAATGATAAACCAAATATTATTTTAATCGTTGCTGATGATTTAGGCTATGGAGATCTTTCAATATTCGGAAATAAATATATCTCAACTCCTAATATTGATAAACTTGGAAAAGAAGGTATTATTTTTACTGACTTTCATTCAAACGGTTCTGTATGTAGTCCCACAAGAGCAGCTTTGCTTACTGGAAAATATCAACAAAGAGTTGGTGTAAGCGGTGTTATAACGGCAAAAAACCACCGAGATAAAGGTCTTTCAACAAATGAAATAACTTTTGCTAATATAGCTAATGAGGCTGGATACAAGACTGGTATTTTTGGTAAGTGGCATCTTGGATATGATTCTAAATTTAACCCTGTTTATCAAGGTTTTGATGAATTTGTTGGTTTTGTTTCTGGAAATATTGATTACCATTCACATATTGATCAAGAAGGTTACACAGATTGGTGGTTTGATAATAGATTAAATGAAGAGGTTGGTTATTCCACAGACTTAATAACAAAGCATTCAGTCGATTTTATTAAAAAAAATAAAGATGAAAATTTTCTTCTTTATATTGCTCACGAATCTCCTCATTATCCCTTCCAAGGAAGAAATTCTAAAAAAATAAGAGAGAAAGGAAAAGATTTTGTAGGAGGTTTACCTGAAAATAAAGATGAGATTTATAAAGAAATGATTGAAGTAATGGATGAAGGAATTGGTGATGTAATTAACACCCTTTATGACTTAAATATTGATAAGAATACTATAGTATTTTTCTTTTCTGATAATGGAGGTACTAGAAACGGAAATAATGGTCCTTTTAAAGGATTTAAAGGGAGTTTATACGAAGGAGGGCATAGAGTTGCATCAATGGTTTGGTCACCCAAAATTATAAAGAAAAATATTGAAATAAACGAAACATTAATGACTATGGATATTCTACCTACTATTTCTGATTTTATTGATGGAAATATAGATCACTCAATTGATGGTGTTAGTATGAAAAATCATCTATTGTTTAATGAAAAAATAAATGAAAGACTTCTTTTTTGGGAGTATAATTCAAGTTATGCAGTGAGAAAAAACAATTGGAAATTATTAATTAAAAAAGATAATTCAAAAGAACTTTATGATTTGAGTAATGACATACGTGAGGAAGAGAATATTTATGAACTTTATCCTGAGCTGGTCAAAGAATTATCAAAAGAAATTGAAAACTGGAAAAACAATATATAATTAAATATTAAAACTCTCTTTTTCCAAATTCACTTTCAATAAATTTTGATAGTTCCTCCTTGCAAATCCTCAATTGTAATTTTTCCATCTCTAGCTTTTTGTCCAAGTGAACTAATATTATTTTCAATATCAGCAAAGGACATTTCATCTGTGTTTCTCAAAACAGGAACTACGAGACCTCTATCTGTTCCTACGGCTATACTTATATTATAATAATTTTTGTAAACTATTTCATCTGATTGTATCTCTGCATTAACTGCAGGATAATTTTTTAATCCTATTACGCAGGCTTTGACAAAAAAAGACATAAAACCTAGTTTAACAGAATATTTTTTTTGAAATTCTTCTTTATAATTATTTTTCATGGAAATGACTTCGTGCATGTCTACTTCGTTAAACGTTGTTAGCATTGCAGCGTTTTCTTGGGCTTCTTTTAGTCTTTTAGCAATCGTTTGACGTAATCTTGTCATTTTAATTCTTTCCTCGGG
>JBELHE010000026.1:0-17976 GCA_042091575.1 Cryomorphaceae bacterium | reverse complement strand
TGTAAAGTAAATAGATTGTCCTCCCCCATAATTATAGAAAATTCAAAACCTTTAAATTCCTTTTTGATTTCATCTAATGTATCAGCAGTGTAATTTGGTTTTTGAAGACCAAATTCAATATCACAACATTTAAATTTAGTATTCAACTCACAAAACCCTTGAATCATCTCAAGTCTAATATTTTCATCACTAGTACCTTTTTCAATTTTATCAGGGTTCATCGGAGTTACAACAAACCAAACTTCATCAAAAAAATTCTTTAGAAAAAAATCTGCAATAGCCTCATGGCCTTTATGTATTGGATCAAAAGTTCCAAAAAACAAACCTACACTTTTCATTTGTTTAAAAACCCTTTAACAACACTTAAAATTTCATCTTTTGATTTATTTAAATCTTTATTGATAATAATCTGATCAAATTTATCTTTCATTTCCATTTCTTTTTCTGCTTTATCTAGTCTCTCTTTTAAATCCTCCTCTGAATTATTTTTTCTTCGTCTTAATCTGTTTTCAAGCTCACCAATACTAGGTGGATTAATAAATACTGTTAAAGAATTTGAAGAAAAATATTGTTTTAGACTTAAAGCCCCAACGACATCTACATCAAAAATTATATTGTGATTAATTATTAAAGATTCTATTTCAAATTTTAATGTTCCATAAAAAATGTTATCATAAACTTCTTCATACTCAACAAACTCATTATTCTGAATTCTATTTTTAAATTCATCAATAGACAAAAAATTATAATCTAATCCATCAGTTTCTCCATCTCTCTTTTTTCTTGTAGTTGCTGAGACTGAAAATCTTAAATCTAATTCTTTAATTGAAAGTAGATGTTTTGCAAGGGTGGTTTTTCCACTTCCTGATGGCGCACATAATATTATTACTTTACCAGCCATTAAAGAATATTTAAAGTTTGTTCTCTTATTTTTTCTAGAGATGATTTCATTTCAACTACACTATTCTGAATCTTGGAGTTGCTTGACTTAGATCCTATAGTATTTATTTCTCTTCCAATTTCTTGGCAAATAAAGCCTAACTTTTTTCCTTTTTCTATTAAGTCGTTATCTAATATTTCAATAAAAAAATCCATATGACTTTTTAGTCTGACTAATTCTTCATTGATATCCATTTTTTCTAAATAATAAAAAACTTCCTGCTCAAATCTGGCATTATCAAGATTAATTTCCAAATTTTGAGATTTTATCTGTAATTCTTCTTTTATATTTTTTTTATGTAAATCACTTATTTTATCAATTGTTTCAGAATATTCTTTAATTATATTTAAGTTTTCTTTTAAATCTTTTAAAGTGTTTTTTCCTTCATTTTTTCTAAAATTTATTACATCTTTTATGACAGAATTAATACTGTTAATGATTTTATCAAGTTTATTTACTGATACTGAAAACTCGCCTTTTTCAATTGAATTTGGTAATGATAAAACAGATTTTAATATATTGGAGTCATCAAAACCGGAAATTTCATTTAATTCTTCTATATATCGTTTTATTACACCTTTATTAAAACTAATTGAATCTTTAACTGATCCGATAAACTTAATTCTTAAATCAGCTTTTCCTCTCAACAAATTCTCTTTTAAGATATTATTTATGTATAATTCATGGCTTGACATAGATGAGGGTATTGAAATTTTTGAATCAAAATATCTACTATTTAATGTTTTTAACTCAATATATATTTCTAATTCATCAATTTTTAAGGAGGTTGAACCGTACCCGGTCATTGATTGTAGCATGCACAAATTTAAGAAAGTATTTGAACTTAATAAGTTTAGTTAAATTACAATTTTCTAATCCAAATGTTTTTGAATGAAATTTGAGAACAACAATGATTTTGAAGATATAAAGGTCCATCGCTATGTGCAATGTTTTTTGGAGGCCCAACATTTTCTGTTGTTCCCAATATTTCAACATGATTGTGGATTAAAATTCCATTATGAAACACTGTAAAGTATCCTGATTTAACTTTTTCACCTTCAGAATCAAATTCAGGTGCCTCAAATATAATATCATAGGATTGCCATTCACCAGGCTTCCTAGATGAATTTACTAAAGGAATGTATTGTTTATAAACTGATCCTGCTTGTCCGTTAACATATGTTTGATTATCATAACTATCTAAAATTTGAATTTCATATCTGCCTTGTAAAAAAACTCCACTATTAGATCTCTGTTGATTAGTATAAGACAAATCCTCACTTGTTTTCCATTCAATGTGTAGTTGGGTTGAACCAAAAATTTCTTTTGTTTGAATTCCTCCAGAACCATCAAATACTACAGTCATTGATCCATCATCATTAATTTGCCATTCAGATTCTTTTTCACCCCACCTAGATTCCCAATTTGACAAATCAGTACCATCAAATAAAACTATTGCATCATCAGGTGGTAATGAGTCAGAGATAGAATAAACTTTTTTTGGAATTGGTTCCCAAATTTCAGTATCCTCTGAAGATTGTCCAAAACTAATAATAAAAGAGAGTGTAAATAAAATTACTGTAATTGGCTTCATAGACCTAGAATTTTTTTTATTTGCTCCTTATTAATATCAGCACCGGCAAAATCATCAAATGATTTTTCGGTAACTTCAATTATATGATCAGAAATAAATATAGAACCCTCTCTAGCACCTTGCTCAGGACTTTTAATACAACATTCCCACTCTAGAACTGCCCAGCCATTAAATCCGTATTGGCTAAGCTTAGAAAATATAGATTTAAAATCTACTTGTCCATCTCCAAGAGATCTAAATCTACCAGGTCGATCTTTCCAATCTAAATATCCACCATAAACTCCAGATTTTCCACTTGGATTAAATTCTGCATCTTTTACGTGAAACATTTTTATATAATCCTTATAAATGTCAATAAATTTTAAATAATCTAATTGTTGTAAAATAAAGTGACTTGGATCATACAAAATCTTAGCTCGTGAATGATTATTAGTAGCTTTTAAAAACCTTTCAAAAGTTACGCCATCATGAAGGTCTTCGCCTGGATGAATTTCATAACATATATCAACACCTTTGGAATCGGCATGATCTAAAATTGGCTTCCACCTTTTTGCTAACTCTTTAAAACCTTCCTCGACTAAGCCAGGGGGCCTTTGAGGCCAAGGATAAAATGTATGAAACAACAATGCTCCTGAAAATGATGCAATTGGTTCTAACCCAAGATAATTACTTGCATTGATAGCACTTATCATTTGGTCAACTGCCCATTTTGTTCTCTCATTAATATTTCCATGTAAATTTTCTGGTGCAAATACATCAAACATTGAATCATAAGCAGGATGACTTGCAACTAATTGTCCTTGCAAATGAGTAGACAACTCACTAATCTCTAAGTCTTGTTCATTTAAAATTCCTTTTATCTCATCACAATAATCCTTACTAGAACCTGCTTTTTCAAGATCAAAAATTCTTTTATCCCAAGTTGGGATTTGAACGGCTTTATAGCCAAGATTTCTCGCCCATTTAGCAATATCTTTTAAATTATTAAAAGGTTTTTTATCACCACAGAATTGAGCTAAAAAAATTGCAGGACCTTTAATTGTTTTCATATTTATATAAACTTTTCTAATAGTTTTTTAGTTGCAATTATACCCTCATCTTCACTTAATCTATTCCCTTCATATTCAATACCAACATAACCTTTATATCCTGCTCTCTTAACAATTTCCATCATCCTTTTAAAATCGATTCGAGTTTCATTTCCTTCGATATCAAAATCATATGACTTAGCACTTACAGCATGAGCGTATGGCATTAATTCTTCAGTACCAATATATCTGTCATACATTTGAGAACAGTTTCCCCATGGACTTCCATTCATACAAAAATTTCCAAAATCAGGCAAAGTTCCACAATTTTTTAACTTAACTTTTGACATCACGTTTGATAAGTATTTTCCATTTGATGATAAGCCTCCATGATTCTCAACAACAACATTTATGTTTTCATTATACTCATTTAAAGTAGTTAATGATTTTACCGAATTTTTAGTCCATTTTTTCAAATCTTTTTCCCCATTGAGGTTCACTCTCATAGTCTTGCATCCAATTTTAGCAGAAAAATCAATCCATCTTTTGTGATTATCTATTGCTTGAAATCTATTGTTTTTGTTACTGGAAGCTAAATCTCCTTGACCATCAATCATAAATAAAACATTATCAATTCCATTGTCATCAGATCTATTTATTAATTCTTTTGCTAAAGAATTCATTGATATCCTTTCTAGAATATCAGTATCACGAGTGTATAAACCAGAAACAAATTCAATTCCTTCAATATTGAACGATCTTGCCTTTTTTGCAAAATCAAGAATTGGTAATTTTCCTTTTTTGATAGATTTATTCAAAGACCACTGAGCAAGTGAAATTTTAAAATTTTTAATTGAGTTTAATTTTATAAATTTTGCATTTGGAAAAACTGAAGTTGCTAATCCAGTTGTAGCCAATGCAGAGATAAAATTTCTTCTTTTCATAATTATTGTTTAATTATTAAATATAAATTTAATTTTGAAGCTTTAAAAAAAATCCAAATTAATAAATTAAATCATTCTTTTTTTAATATTGAAATAATGAATTGTAACTTTGTTTATTAATTTAATATAAATGAACAAATTTTTTACTTTTTTTATATTGGCAACAATACTTTTTGGATGTAAAGATGAACCTAAAAAAGAAAAATTCTCTTACAAAAGAGTTCAAGAAAACACAGAGAGTGCTGTCTCAAAATCTTCAAATAACATAATTATTAATTCCACTGATCAAATGCTATTTGACAGGTCTATTATTAAAGTTAAGGCAGGAGAAAGTGTTACTTTAACATTAAATCATACAGGTAAAATTGCTAAAGAATTTATGGGACATAATTTCGCATTGATAAAAGAGGGTGTTGATATTGATGATTTTGCTCTAAGAGCAATGACTGCTAAAGAATCTGATTACATTCCTGAAGGAGATGAAACTTATGCATACACTAAAATGCTAGGAGGTGGTGAAAGTGATAGAATAACTTTTGATAGTCCAAAACCTGGGACATATACATTTCTATGTACCTTCCCTGGTCATTATCAAGTGATGAGAGGAGAGTTTATTGTAGAATAATGAAATTTAATACAAAAACAATTCACGGAGGTCAGATTAAAGAAAAAGGATATGGAGCTGTTATGCCACCTATTTATCAAACTTCAACTTATTCTCAAACTAAGCCAGGCGAACATAAAGGTTATGAATATAGTAGAACTCATAATCCAACAAGGTCTGCACTTGAAAAATCTTTAGCGAGCATTGAAAATGGAAAATATGGACTTGGATTTAGTTCAGGACTATCAGCTATTGATGCAATACTAAAACTTTTTGAGCCTGGCGATGAAATTATTTCTACTAACGATTTATATGGTGGCTCATATAGACTTTTTGATAAAGTTTTTAAAAAGTTTGGATTAAAATTTATTTTCTCGGATCTCCAAAACTTAGAAATTGTTTCTAAACTTATTACTAAAAAAACAAAAATGATTTGGGTTGAAACTCCAACCAACCCAATGATGAATCTAATCGATATAAAATCAATATCAGGTTTGATTAAAGACAGTGATATTCTTCTAGCTGTCGATAACACTTTTGCCACACCCTATTTACAAAAACCACTTGATTTAGGTGCTGATATTGTAATGCACTCAGCAACAAAATATTTAGCAGGTCATAGTGACGTTATTTTAGGTGCATTAATTGTTAAGGATGATAAACTTGCAGAAAAATTATATTTTTTACAAAATTCCTCTGGTGCAATTTGTGGACCAATGGATTCTTTTCTAACGCTAAGAGGGATTAAAACTCTTCACGTTAGAATGGATAGACACTGTTTTAATGCGGAAAAAATTGTTGAATTCTTATCCAATCATAAAAGAGTAGATAAACTTTATTGGCCTGGTATTTCATCTCACCCAAATCATGAACTAGCTAGGACCCAAATGTCAGGATTTGGTGGAATGATTTCATTTACTACAAAAAATGGAGATTTTAAATCAGTTCAGGAAATTACCAGTAAACTTAAAGTTTTTACTCTTGCTGAATCTCTTGGTGGGGTAGAAAGTTTAGCTAATCATCCTGCATCAATGACTCACGCTTCAATACCAAGAGAGTTGAGAGAAAAAACAGGTGTTGTTGATTCATTAATTCGATTAAGTGTTGGTATTGAAGATCATGAAGACTTAATTGATGACTTAAGTCAAGCAATAAATTAATTATAATTACTTTTAATTGTATTAAACAATTAACAATGAAAAAAATAATTTCTGATTTCCTGTCGGAAATTGATAGCAGAAACTCTCACGAGCCCGAATTTATGCAGGCTGTTAGAGAGGTATCCGATGACCTGATACCATATATTACTAGCCAAGACATCTATCGTGGAAAAAATGTATTAATGAGAATGTGTGAGCCCGAGCGAGTTGTAATGTTTAGAGTTAATTGGGTTGATGATAGTGGTGAGATAAGAGTTAACAGAGGATATAGGGTTGAAATGAACTCCGCAATTGGACCTTACAAAGGTGGTTTAAGATTTCACCCCTCAGTAAATTTAAGTATTTTAAAATTTCTTGCTTTTGAGCAAGTTTTTAAAAATAGTTTGACAACTCTTCCAATGGGTGGGGGAAAAGGTGGTGCTGATTTTGATCCAAAAAATAAATCAGATGGTGAAATTATGCGTTTTTGCCAAAGCTTTATGACTGAACTGTTCAGGCATATTGGTCCTAACACAGATATTCCAGCAGGTGATATTGGTGTTGGTGGAAGAGAAATAGGTTATCTTTTTGGTCAATATAAAAGATTAAAAAACGAATTTACAGGTGTACTAACTGGAAAAGGTGTTTCTTGGGGAGGTTCATTAATCCGACCAGAAGCCACAGGTTATGGGACTGTTTATTTTGCTGAAGATATGCTAAACTACGAAGGCAAATCAGTTAAAAACAAATTAGTTACTATTTCTGGTTCAGGAAATGTAGCTCAATATGCGGCAGAAAAATGTATTCATTTGGGTGCAAAAGTTATTTCAATGTCAGATTCAGCTGGAGTTATATTTGACAAAGATGGAATTGATGAAGAAAAATTGGGTTACATTATGTATTTAAAAAATAAAAAGAGAACAAGAATTGAGAAATTTATTACTAAATTTCCTGACTCAATTTTTTTAAAAAACACAAATCCTTGGAGCTTACAATGTGATATTGCACTTCCTTGTGCAACTCAAAACGAGTTGTCCGAAAAAGATGCAATCCTATTAATTAAAAATGGTTGTATATGCGTTGCAGAAGGTGCAAATATGCCATGTCAACCGGGTGCTGTAAGACAATTTAGATCAAATAAAATTTTATATGCACCTGGGAAAGCATCTAATGCTGGTGGTGTAGCTGTTTCTGGTTTAGAAATGGCTCAAAATTCTCTACGATATTCTTGGACTAGGGATGAAGTTGATCAAAAATTAAAAGAAATTATGATCAATATCCATAAATCATGCTTGGAATATGGTAAGGAAAAAAACTATGTTGACTACAATAAAGGAGCAAATATTTCATCATTTATAAAAGTTGCAGATGCAATGCTTGCACAAGGTGTTGTTTAATCACAATGGTATATTCAACTGAATCAATTGTTTTAGGTTATATAAATTATTCTGAAACTAGTATTATTGTTAGATGTTTTACAAAAAAATTTGGAGTTAAATCTTTTTTGATTAGGGGCATAAGATCAAAAAAAAAAAAAAAACTACAACTAGGTCAATTTCAAAGACTAAATATAATCGATGTCGAAAGCAGTGATAGCAAAAGGGGTGATCTTTCATATATAAAAAATGTAAAATCACTAATATCATTTCACTCAATTAATTCTGATATACTAAAATATAATATTGCCCTTTTTATATCTGAAGTTTTAATATCTGTAATTAGACATGAAGAATCTGATTATAGAATTTTTACTTTTATAAAAGAAAGTTTAGTATGGTTCGAAAATTCTGAAAGATTTTCCAATTTTCATATTCTTTTTTTAATTTATTTAACAAGTTTACTTGGTATTTTACCTGAAAAAAATATAAATAACTTTCAGTATTTTGATCTTGAAAACGGGAAATTTTTACCAACCAATAATTCTTTAAACTGTATCGGGGGAGAAGTGATTGAAGATTTCTCTCTGATTTTAGGCACAAAATTTGATTACTCTAATAGTATTTTAACCAATGTTAATCAAAGAAGAAACATGATTGATTTAATTTTAAAATATTACCAAATTCATATTCCAGGGTTTAAAATCCCAAAATCTATTGGTGTACTTAATGACTTGTTTTCTTAAAAGTTTTTTTTCCACTTTATTTTTGTTTTTACTTACAAATCTAAATTGCCAGACAATTACTGTTATTGATTCTGAAACAGGGATAGGTATTCCTTCTGTTCTTCTATTTAATGAAAAAAAAACAGTTTCAAAACTCACAAATAACGATGGTAAAATATCAATTAATGATTTTAGCAAATCAGATTCTTTAACATTAAGTCATTTATCCTACAAAGAAGAAAAATTTTCGTTTAATGATTTAAGAAATCTTAAGATTGTTACATTAAGCATAAACTCTAGAGGGCTTGATGAAGTAGTACTTTCTGTTTCCAGGAGCAAACAAAATATTAAATCTCTTTCAAAAAAAGTTTCCATAATTAATACGAAAACTTTAGAACTAGAAAATCCAAAAACATCTGCTGAATTATTATATCATGCAGGAGGAGTTCATATTCAAAAATCCCAAGCTGGTGGTGGAAGCCCTGTTATAAGAGGATTTGAAGCTAACAGAGTGTTATTGGTTGTTGATGGAGTTAGAATGAACAATGCTATTTATCGATCTGGTCACTTACAAAATTCAATAACAATTGACCCTAAAGCTCTGGAAAGAACTGAAATCATTTATGGCCCTTCATCTGTTGGATATGGATCTGATGCCCTTGGAGGGGTAGTTCATTTTTATACAAAAACACCTAGAATTAATAATTCAAAAGCCTTTAATTATGTCAAGACTCTCTCTTACAATATAATAAACAAGACAAAAATTAACAATTATAGTATAGAATTTTCAAAAAAGAAATGGGCAAGTTTTACAAGCTATACTAAATCATATTTTGGTGATATAATTATGGGTAAAAATCGAAATCATGGTTATGATAATTGGGGGCTAGTTAATTATTATTCTCAAAATAAAGGAAATAATTATTTTCAAAATTCAACAAAAAATTCTAACTCTCTTATACAAAGAAATTCGTCATATAAACAAAAAGATTTTATCCAAAAATTTAATTTTATTACTGGTGAAAACTCAAATCTAGTTTTAAATTTTCAATATTCTAAATCTTCAAATATATCACGGTTTGATAAGCTAAGTGAAACAACTGACAATGGAGATTTAAAATATGCTCAATGGTATTATGGCCCTCAGCAAAGATTGTTAAGTTCAGTTAAATTAAATTTAGCTGATAAAAAAATGTTTGATAATGCATCTTTAATTTTTTCTTTTCAAAAAATTAAAGAGTCAAGAAACAGCAGAAAGTTTGAATCTCTTCATTTAAAATCTCAATCTGAAGACTTAAGTGTTTTTTCAATAAATACTGATTTCTCAAAAAAATTAAATGAGTTAATCTCACTTTCATATGGATTTGAACTCACAAAAAATAGGCTTGATTCCAGAGGGAATGATTTTGAACTTACAATAAGTAACAATGAAATAATAGGTAGAAACACAAAAAAAAGTTTAAGCAGATATCCTAGTGATGGAAGTAAGTATAGTTCAGTTGCTGCTTATTTTGAACTAAGAAAAAAAATTAGTCCAGAAACTATTTTAAGTATCGGTACAAGATATTCTTTAATTGATGTTTTGGCTAAATGGGATAAAAACTTTTTAATGGATAATAATTTATATAGTTTTTTTAGACAATTTGAAGATTTAAATTTTACCAATTCATCTGTAACAGCAAGTGTTGGAATTTCTCATTTAACTAATAACTTTAATAAAATTTCACTCAACTTATCAAGTGGTTTTAGAGCTCCAAATATTGATGATGTAGGAAAAATAAGAGAAAATTCAGGCATTCTCACTGTACCTAACGCTAATTTAAAGCCTGAAAATGCATATACTATTGATTTGGGATTTAACAGGTATAAAAAAACTTTATCTTATAATTTTAATCTTTATTACACTTTATTGAATCAAACTATTGGACGAGATCTTTTTTATGACTATCTGGACATAACAACTCAAAATCCAACTACAGTATTATATGACAATGAAGAAGTAATAACTATGGGCAACTTTAATTTAGGGAACTCTAACATCTATGGATTTAATTTTAATATAAATTATTCTATTAATCAATATTTTAATTTGATTGGATTTCTAACTTACACAAGAGGAGATATTGTTAATACCAATTATCCAATGCCGTCAATTCCACCAATATTTGGCTCTCTAGGACTAAAGTTTCAAAAAAACAATTTTAATATGAAATTGACTTATAAATTTTCTCAATCAAAACCTGCTGATGAGTATAGTTTTGGTGGTGAAGACAGTCTTGACGAGACCCCATTTATTTATAAAAATGGAGAAATCCAATATTTGGGAATGCCTAAATGGGGAATTTTTCAACTGTCATCATTGTTTCGTGTTTTTAAAATAAAAACTCAATTATTAATTGATAATATTTTTGATATACACTATAAAGAATTTGCTTCTGGAATTTCCTCTCCCGGAAGATCTTTAAACTTAATGATGATTTTTGATTAAGAATACCTTATTATCAATAAATTAGTGTAAAATTAAGTAAATTCACATTTTTATTTTTAATGTCATTTAAGGAATATAAGTCATTAGATCTCACGGAAATTTCAAATAAAATTTCTGAATATTGGGATAAAGACAAAACTTTTGAAAAAAGTATTTCATCGAGAAATAATTCAGATAATTTTGTTTTTTTTGAAGGTCCCCCTTCCGCTAATGGAATGCCAGGTATTCATCATGTAATGGCAAGAGCTATAAAAGATATTTTTTGTAGATACAAAACATTAAAAGGATTTAAAGTTAATAGAAAAGCAGGCTGGGATACTCATGGTCTTCCAGTAGAGTTAGGTGTAGAAAAAGAATTAAATATTTCAAAAGAAGATATTGGAAACAAGATAAGTATAAAAGAATACAATCAGGCCTGTAAAAAAGCCGTAATGAAGTATACTGACGTATGGAATAATTTAACTAAAAGAATTGGGTATTGGGTTGATATGGATAATCCATATATAACCTATAAATCAAAATATATTGAATCTGTTTGGTGGCTACTTAAAAAGTTATACGACGATAATCTTATATATAAAGGTTATAGTGTTCAACCATACTCACCTAAAGCTGGAACAGGACTAAGCTCTCACGAATTAAATCAACCTGGTACATATCAAGATGTAACTGACACTACTGTAACTGCTCAATTTGAATGTGTTTCAGAATCATTACCAGATTTTTTAGTAGAATATTCAAAGATTTATGTGTTAGCTTGGACAACCACACCTTGGACTCTTCCTTCAAATACTGCATTAACAGTTGGAAAAAAGATTGACTATGTTTTAATAAAGACCTATAATTTATATACTCATCAAGCCATTAATGTTATAGTTGCTAAGGATCTAATAGGGAAAGTTTTTAAATCAAATTTTGTTGAAGTTTTAAACGAAGAGGAATTAAAATTTGATACAATAAAAAATATTCCTTATTTAGTTTGTAAAAAATTTAAGGGTGAAAATATCTTGGAAGTTAAATATCATCAACTATGGAATGATGCTCCATTACCAGCAAATAACCCTGAAAATGCATTTAGAATTATTTCTGGTGATTTTGTAACAACTGATGAAGGTACTGGAATTGTACACACTGCTCCAACATTTGGCGCAGATGATGCTTTGGTAGCTAAAAATGCGTCTCCTGAGGTGCCTCCAATGCTTATCTATAATGAAGAAAATGAGCTTGTTCCAATTGTTGATCTTCAAGGAAAATTTTTAAAAAACTTAAAAGATATTGGTGGAAAATATGTAAAAAATGAATATTATGATAATGAAACTGCTCCGGATAAATCAGTCGACGTTGAAATAGCAATTAAACTAAAAGAAAAAAACAAAGCATTCAGAGTAGAAAAATACACACACAGCTATCCAAACTGTTGGAGAACTGATAAACCAGTACTGTATTATCCATTAAATTCCTGGTTTATAAAAGTAACAGAAAAAAAAGAAGAATTAATATATAACAATTCTAAAATTAATTGGAAACCCAAAGCTACTGGCGAAGGTAGATTTGGTAACTGGCTAAATAATGCTAATGATTGGAATTTATCAAGATCTAGATTTTGGGGAATTCCACTTCCAATTTGGATAAGTGAGGATGGCTCTGAAACTAAAATAATAGGTTCTGTTAAAGAATTATTTGAAGAAATTGAAATTTCAATTAGCAAAGGTTTTATGGGCTCTAACCCATTAAAAAAATTTAAAATAGGAGATTTATCTGATGAAAATTATGAGAAAATAGATTTGCATAAACATATTGTTGATAATATCATTTTAAGCTCAACTAAAAATACTAAAATGTTTAGAGAAAATGACTTAATTGATGTTTGGTTTGACTCAGGGGCTATGCCCTACGCTCAATGGCATTATCCATTTGAAAACAAAACTTATATTGAAAATAACAAGTTCTTTCCTGCTGATTATATTGCTGAAGGAGTTGACCAAACAAGAGGATGGTTTTATACTTTACACGTGATAGGAACTTTAATATTTAAATCCAATAGTTATAATAATGTAATATCTAATGGTTTAGTTCTTGATAAAAATGGTCAAAAAATGTCAAAAAGACTTGGCAATGCAGTTGATCCTTTTGAAACCTTAGATAAATATGGTCCTGATGCTACAAGATGGTATATGATATCAAATTCTAATCCCTGGGACAATTTAAAGTTTGATATTAATGGTATTGCAGAAGTCAAAAGAAAATTTTTTGGAACAATTCATAATATTTACTCATTTTTTAGTCTGTATTCTAATATTGATGGATTTAAAATAAATAGTGAACACGTCAAATATAATAATAGACATGAGTTGGATAGATGGATTATATCTGAACTTAATACGCTTATTAAAGAAGTTGAAGAGGCTTACAATAGTTATGAGCCAACAAAGTCTGCAAGATTAATTTCAAGTTTTGTTCAAGATAATTTAAGCAATTGGTATGTTAGATTATCCAGAAGAAGATTTTGGAAAGGAGAATTTAATCAAGATAAAATTTCAGCTTATCAAACCCTACACGAATGTTTAAGTAAAATTTCAATTATTGCATCCCCAATAAGTCCATTTTATATGGATAACTTATTTCAAGACTTAAATGTGGATGATGGATCTGTACATTTAACTAATTACCCAGATCATAATGACGAATTAGTGGATAAAAACCTTGAAAACAAAATTAGACTTTCTCAAGAAATTTGTTCACTAGCATTATCATTAAGAAAAAAAGAAAAAATTAGAGTTAGACAACCATTGCCTAAAATAATAGTCCCATATAAAAATGCAGATGAGAAGAAATCTCTAATAGAAATTTCTGAATTTATTAAATCCGAAATTAATGTAAAAGAAATTGAACTAATTTCAGATTCATCTTCAATTCTTGTTAAAAAGGCCAAACCAAATTTTAAAGTTTTAGGACCAAAACATGGAAAAAATATTCAAGAAATAATTAAATTGATTAATTCTTTAAAAATTGAAAAAATTAATTCTCTTGACAATGGAGAGTCTGTAAATATTAAGCACAACAATGAGCTGTATATGTTAAGTCCTGATGATGTTGAAATTTATTTTCAAGATATTGAAGGTTGGTTAGTTGCATCAGAAGCAGGTAAAACAATTGCTTTAGATACCACAATCAATGAGTTTTTAAAAAATGAAGGAATATCAAGAGAAATTGTAAATAGAATTCAAAATTTAAGAAAAGAATCTGATTTTAAAGTAAGTGATAAAATTATTATTGAGATAGAAAGTAATAATTTAATTGAAAAAGCTATTTTTGAAAATATTGATTATGTGAAAAATGAAACTCTTGCTAAAGAATTGAATTTTTTAGATAATTTAGACGTAAGTACTAAAATTGAATTTGATAATTTTAGTTTAAATGTCAAAATTTATAAAATAAATTAAAAAATGAAAGATGATAACTTAATCGTAAGATACTCTGATAAAGATTTAACTTATTTCAGAAAAATTATTGAAGAAAAAGTTTTAAAAGCACAACATGACTTAGAGTTAATTAGAAGTGCGTATATGAACGATGGTAATAACGGAACAGATGATACTGCACCTACCTTTAAAGCTTTTGAGGAAGGTTCTCAAACAATGTCTAAAGAAGCAAATACTCAATTAGCAATTAGACAAGAAAAGTTTATTCGAGATTTAAAGAATGCTATTATAAGAATAGAAAATAAAACCTATGGACTATGTAGGGTCACAGGAAAACTTATATCAAAAAAAAGATTAGAACTAGTTCCTCATGCTACATTAAGCATAGAGGCCAAAAACAAAATGTCTTAAAAGTACTTGGAAAATAAAAAGATAAGTCTAAAAACCTGCCTTTTAATTGTTTGTGGAATTTTGATTTTAGATCAAATTCTCAAAGTTTACATTAAACTTAATTATCCTCTTACTTTTTATGGTGAACAGGCTATTGTTGACTGGGGCTGGTTCAAACTTTTGTTCATTGAAAATAGAGGAATGGCATGGGGAGCAAAAATAAATGACTTCATACCCTTTTTTGATGATAAATCTGCTAAACTTTTTCTCACATTATTTAGAATTGTTGCAATAGGATTTATTTTTTATTGGTTAAAAAGTATAATTAAAGAAAATTCTAATAAACTTCTTGCTGTATGCCTATCATTAATCTTGGCTGGTGCAATTGGAAATGTTATTGATTCTGTATTTTACGGATATTTATTTACTGAAAGTTATTTTCAAATAGCTAAATTTTCCCCCGGTAGTGGCTATGAAGATATATTTTATGGAAACGTTGTTGATATGTTTCAATTTCCATTGTTTACATGGATTTGGCCTGATTGGTTTCCATTTTTTGGAGGAAAAGAGTTTACTTTTTTTGAACCTGTTTTTAATATTGCTGACTCTGTAATAACTATTGGAATAACCATGATGATAATATTCAATAAAAAATTTTTTCCTAAAAACTAAATGTTTTGTTAGGAGTCACACAAAAATCTAAAGTTTTATCATGTGCATCTTTTTGAATTTTGTTTTCAGGATTAAAAAATGATAGACCTATTTTTACGATTTGATTATTCTGTTTACTAAGAAACTTATCATAAAAGCCTTTACCATAACCAATTCTATTACCATTTATATCAAAAGCAAGTAAAGGGATAAACATCACATCAATTTCACCCGAAAATTGTTGGCCATTAACAGGTTCTGGAATTCCATAAGCGTTTTTTTTTAAAATCGTTTTATCATTTAATAAAAATGATTTCATAGTGCCATTTTTAAAATCACACTTAGGTATTAATACTTTTTTTTTATTTCTATTTAAAAGATTAATAATTGGAATTGTGCTAACTTCAAACTTTTCTTGAATTGGTAAATAAATATGGTAAAAATTATATTCCCATATAGGTATGTTTAGTACATTGTTAGATATTGTATTACTTTTTAAAAGTATTTGATCATTATCCAGTTTTTTTCTTAACTCTAAATATTTCTTTCTGGCTTTAATTTTGTTCATTAGTAAAGTACAAATAAATAATTATTTTAGTTAAGTGGCCATACCTACTAGTATTATTTTAAAAACAATTCCTGAAGATCCTGGTGTATACCAGTTTTTGAATGAGAATAAAAAAATAATTTATGTTGGAAAAGCTAAAAATTTAAAAAAAAGAGTAAGCTCATACTTTCAAAAAAGTATAAAATCAAGAAAGACTTTAAACCTAGTTAAAAGCACAAAATTTATAGAACATGTAGTTGTTAAGTCTGAATCTGATGCTCTTTTACTTGAAAATTCTTTAATAAAAGAAAATCAACCTAAGTATAATATACTATTAAGAGATGATAAAACATATCCTTGGATATGTATTAAAAAAGAAAGATTTCCTAGAATTTTCTTAACAAGAAAATTTATCAAGGACGGCTCTGAATATTTTGGTCCATATACAAATGTAAAGGTTATAAATATTTTATTAAATATCATAAGAACATTATACCCGATTAGAAATAGTAACTATAATTTTTCACAGAAAAAAATTAATAATCCAAAAAATAAAATATTTCTGAATGTTCACAAAAATAATGGACATAGTTTAATTCTTGGCTTCAGAGAATTTGATAAAAGCTTAATCAACAATCTTGTTTCTGAGAAAAATTACAATAAAAACATTCAACACACGAGAGACATTCTAAATGGAAAGTTTGCCGACATAAAATCCGTTTTAAAGAAAAAAATGTTGATCTTCTCAAATGACCTGGAATTTGAAAAAGCTCAAAATATAAAAGAGAAGTTACTTCTCTTAGAAAATTATCAGTCTAAATCAACAGTCGTTAGTCAAAGACTAAGTAATATTGATGTGTTTAGTATTATTTCTGATTTAGATTTTGCTTTCATTAATTATTTACAAATTATAAATGGAAGAATAATAAGGTTTCACAATCAGGAAGTTAGAAAAAGAATGGATGAAAGTGATGAAAAAATTCTTAGTCATATTATACTTAGCTCAAGAGATAAATTCAACTCACAATCAAAAACAATTATTTCTCCATTTGATTATAAAAAATTAATCAATTTGAAATTTATAATTCCAAAATCTGGTGATATGAAGAAGCTGCTGGACTTATCTTTTAAAAATGCTAAAATATTTAGGTTAGAAAGAAATAAACAAATTCAATTAATTGACCCGGAAAAACATATAAATAGAATAATGGAGCAAATGAAGAATGATCTTAAATTAAAATGTGAGCCAAGACACATAGAATGTTTTGATATTTCTAATATTCAAGGGACAAATAATGTAGCTTCGTGCGTTGTTTTTAAAGACGGAAAGCCTGCTAAAAAGCTTTACAGAAAATTTAATATTAAAACAATTAAAGGCCAAAATGATTTTGGATCTATGGAAGAGGTTGTTTTTAGACGTTATAGTAGAATCTTAAATGAAGAAAAAGAATTGCCAAATTTAATAGTCATCGACGGAGGAAAAGGTCAGTTAAGTTCTGCTTTAAAAAGTCTAAATGAGCTCCATTTATTAAATATAATACCAATACTTGGCATCGCTAAAAGATTAGAAGAGTTATATTTTCCAAATGATCCAATTCCACTTTACTTAAATAAAAAGTCTGAAACATTAAAAATAATTCAACAACTTAGAAATGAAGCTCACAGATTTGGTATAAGTTTTCACAGAGATAAAAGATCAAATTCATCATTTACGTCAGTTTTAGATGGAATTAAAGGGATAGGTGAGAATACTAAAAATAAAATTTTAAAAAAGTTTAAATCAGTGTCTAGATTAAAAAATATAAGTGCTAAGGAACTTATAAATGAAATCGGAAAATCTAAGGCTCAAAAAATTATAAACTATTTAAAACATAATAACTAGATTTTTTAATTTTACAAAGTTGGAAAAAAAATTATTTACTGTATTATTTTACATATTTTTTTACTCATCAGTATCTTATACTCAAAATTTAAATTCTAATTTAATTGAGAATAAATTATATAATAAAACATTTGATGCATATAAATCTGGTGAATTACTTGAATATACGCTCCAATATGGTTTTTTTAACACAAGTTATGCATCACTAGAACTCAGAAAAGAAGAACTTAATAATAACATAGTTTA
>JBELHE010000025.1:0-17981 GCA_042091575.1 Cryomorphaceae bacterium | reverse complement strand
CTAGCAAAATGGATAGCATCAGTAAAGGTTGCTCCAGCTACTTTACCACCAAGAACTCTGCATATGTCGTGAGGATTAATTAGGGAAAGTGTCATAAAAAAAGGCTTATCACCATTTTGACTTTCTATATACTTTACAGCGTCATCAGTGAATATAGGATCATATGCTGATCCTTCTGCTAACATTCCACCATTTGAGTGCATCATTGATCCAAATTCAGTGGCACTTGCATATCCATAACCACCTGCATGTTCTTTGCCAAAATATGCCACATTATAGCCAGCATCCTTAAATGTTTTTCCTAATGTGGGTATAATTTCAGCTTGATCAAGAATAGAGTCTTTCTTTAAATTAAAACCCACATCATTATTATGTGAATATAAGCCTGTAAAAAGACTAGCTCTAGCTGGAGTACATAAAGGATATGTAGAGTATGACTGAGTAAATCTAACACCATCAGATGCGAGCTGGTCTAAATTTGGAGTTTTAATACCATTGATGTAATTACCTGATCCATCTGAAACTTTTGTTGACCATTGATCAGAGATAATCAAAATTACATTCGGATGTTTTTCAGCTATAATTGAATCACTACAGGAAATAAATATTGATAAACAAATCAGAAAAACTAAAGAATGAATAATTTTCATTTTAATTTAATTTCTTTCAAAACCACTATATTTTACCCAATCAAAATCAGCGTAAGAATTTGTTTTTTGACCATTAGATGTTGCGTAAATCCCAACGTTTGCACCTGTATACATCATTCCAAGTAAAATATTATCAGGTGTTTCACCAAGTTTCTCATATGAATGACCACCATCGATCGAGAAATGGTAAAGATATTTATTGTTTTTAGAAGTAATTTTTAGCAATATTTCACCCTTATAGTTTTCTAAGACCTTTGATTTATATGCTTTAACATCAGATCCTAAAATATTTACACTTGAAAGATTAGGATTATTATCCCTTTTTTCACTAACTGTTAATTTAATATAGTTTTGTTTATCAATTCTTTGTACAGTGAGATTTATATGATTTAAATCTTTTTGATAAACACTAATTCCCGCTTCTTCTAAATGCTTTTTAGGATTGAAGTTCATTTTTGCCTCAAATTCAAAATCACTTTCTTTCTGAGTAAAACCAATCACATTATATCTTCCTTTCATTGAAAATGATTCAGGCTTAAGAAATAGCCTTAAACTACCTTTATTTGATGATAACGAGTAGGAATTTGGCATAGGGACTCTTCGATATATCCAATCCGGACTTAATTCATTTGCATCAAAATTTTCAATAAGATCGTTATTGTAGAATTGATTTTTATCTTCAAATGGAAGTGGATTAATACGTTCAACTTTCCCTGTTAATGGAGCTGCTACTGGAAAATCAACATATCTTGGTTCCCATTTAGTTTCACTAACTTGTTCCCAATGAGAAATTTGTTCTTCCCAAATAATGGGTATTAAATGTGTTTCTCTTCCCATATTGGAATGTCCATCAACATCATTTCTTTTTCCAAGAGCAACCATAAACCATCTTCCATCTTCAAGTTCAACAAGATCCGCATGACCAGTGCTATGTACCCAGTTATATTTTGAAAGATGTCTTGATGTCAAGACGGGGTTTCTAAGTGAAGGTAAATATGGTCCGAAAACATCTTTACTGTAAGCCATCATAACAGCATGATTATGACCAGTACCTCCCTCAGCAACTAGAAGATAATAAATACCATTAACTTTATAAATATGTGGACCTTCAGTATGCTTTTTATCACATCCTCCATCCCAGAGGGAATACCTATCACCAACTAACTTCCAATTATCTAAATCTAATTCTTGTACCCAAATCGCTCCAATTCCACTTTTATTCATGTCACCAGGTTGGTGTGTTCCAACAAAATAAACTCTACCATTATCATCAAAAAATAAGTCAGGGTCTATCCCTGGTGCATTTTCAATTACATATGGTTCTGACCAAGGTCCAGCTGGATCTTTTGCTGTAATAATAAAGTTAGTATTAGGAATTTCATTATGCATGTTAGTTGTGATAATATAAAAAGTACCATCATTGTATCTAATAGTAGGTGCATGAATACCACCATTCTCTTGGACAGTAACAAGGTTAACATCACTAGATGCTTGACTAGGTCTATGCAATCCATTTCCTATTAATTTCCAATTGACTAAATCTTTGCTATGATGAATTGGAAGACCTGGAAAGTACTCAAAGGATGAATTTACGATATAAAAATCATCACCTACCCTACAAATTGAGGGATCTGGATAACCACCAGGAATTATTGGATTCGTGAAAGTATTTTGCCCTTGTAAAAAAAAGCAAAATAATAAAGCTGAAATAATTGTTATTGTATGTTTCATTTTACTATAAATTAAAAATCGGGAGAAATAGCTTTTAACTAAGACTCCCGATTTTCTAAATAAACTAAATTAATTTTTAAATTTTACTCACATTTGGTGATAAAGATAATATCTGTATCGTAGCCTGGATTTTTTACAACTATTGAACCATCTGGATTAGAAAAATTCAGATGTAATTGAGTTATAACATTTCCATCAGCTACTCCAAAGAACCCCGGAGGCCACATTGTTGCTGACCATATATTACTTCCGCTAAGTGTCATTGGAGTTGCTGGTCCTGAAACAACAGTACCATCAGCTAGCATTACCTTAGCATTCATATGAACTTCATTTGCATCGATTAACGCAGTATTAGCTCCATCTTTACCTTCTTTAGCATCAAAATTCACTGTAAGAATATCATCAAACATGTAAGATTCTGGTGCTATAGTAGCTGTATATGTGGGTGCAGGTCCTGTTAAATCAGTTGCTTCTGATCCAGCTCCTGTAATAACTATATTTTCGTAAGCTGTATCCCAGTGACGTGATTGAGCATCTTGAATAGATTGTCCCCAAGCATCTTCTTGTTTGAATCCATTTTGGTGGCTACCAACCCAATATCCTAGTTGAGCTCCACTATGGCCTTCTCCTACTTTAATAGTTAATGTAATAGTTCCATTTATACCAGCAGGTGATTTTGCAGTTGGATCACTACCAACATCAACAGGCGAATCAGATCTAAAAGCAACCCACTCTACTTCACCATAATTTGCTCCTATAGGTAATATAGCGTTCATGTCTGTGGTGTAGGAATTTCCAGAGTTTTCTCCATCCAAACCTTTTGATTTATTTCCCCAGAACGAGATATCCTCAGTGTCTGCAGTCATAGTACCAGAACCTGGACGAGCATCTGAAATATTTAAAGAAGAATCAAATCTTGCAGAAGCATTATTTTTTGCATCCCAGCTTTTAGGAACCAACATACCAAACCATAAAAATTTATAGTTCTGATTATTTTGATTTTCTGTAGATAAGTTAACATTAACAGTTACGGTCATGGTGTCTCCAGCCTTAACAGAGGCAGGTTGAACAACACCAGTTATATCGAAACAAGATGTAACAAACAAGAATATTAATGGGAGAGCTATTAGTCCCACAAATATTTTTTTATAATTAATATTTTTCATAGTCGTATATATTATTTTTTAAAGTGGTATTTGTAAGTAGTTGCAGAACATCCAAGACTAAATTCAAGTCCTAGTGACGTGTTGTTCGATCCATAAAGTGGAAAAGACAATGCAGCAGGTACAACTTCTGACCCATTGGTGAACTGAATACTTGTAGGTTGATAATCATCATCAAATGACCAGCTTCCAGAACTGAAATCACTAACCATTGTTGTTAGTGTTGGAAACGGCATTGTAGTTGAGCTTAGTGAAAAAGCCCCGTCTGAAATGGTTAAGCTTAATGCAGCGTCAAAATGACCAGCTAAACTAGCTCCATCTCTTTCGATACTGAATAAACTCCAATCACCATTAATATCAGCTTTGTAATTAATTAATGCATCTTCTCTCACATCGTAAGAGCTTGCATCATCTTCACATGCCATAAGAAAAGCAAGTGAAAAAAATGAAAATAAAAGAATATTTCTCATAAAATTTAAATTTAAGTTATTTAGTTATAGTATTTATTATTATTGTATTTATTATTATTAAGTTTATTAAAATCCATGTATGTCGGAATCTGATATAGGCATTGGATAAACAAGAAGTGTGTTGTAGGTAGAATATGGAATAACTCCATTTCCTCCCTCAGCAACTATATCTTTCTGTAATCTTCTTGTGTTATAAAATCTATCACCCCACTCAAAACATAGCTCAATCGATCTTTCATTATAAATTATATCCAACATATCAGCCTGTGATGGAGTTCCTGAAATTAAAGCAACTGAAGCTCTATTTTTTATCATGTTCACATCAGCAACATCAGATGCAGACACAGAACCATTTTTCATTATGTTGGATTCAGCTCTTGTCAAATACATTTCAGCAAGTCTAAGAACAACATAGTCGGACTCCAAAGATGGATATTTTTTATCAACATAAACAAGTCCATCTCCCTCTGTCATTAAATCAGCAAATCTTTTATCAGACGGATTAGCATTTCTAAATTGTGCAATTAAACTATAAGGGTTTAATGAAGCGACTCCACTATCCTTGTCGGCTTGAAAATTGTTATTCATGATACTTTGAACGCCAAAACTATTCTCAGTTCTATTTGTAATTATTGTATAAATGGATTCAGCTGATGCATTTCCTCTTGAATATATATCTGCAACATTCGCTTCTAATGAATGAGCACCAGATGCTATAACCTCATTAGCTCGTGCATAAGCCAAATCATACTTTCCTAAATAGAAATACATTCTCGCTGCCATTGCAGTAGCTGCTACATGAGTATTAACTCCGTTAGAGATAGCAAAATGTTTTCTAGCTTCCTCAATATCATATTCAAATTGTGCAATTAGTTCACTACCCGTAGCTTGAGTTACTCTAGCATTAGTTCCCAGTACAGTAGTAACTAGTGGAACAGATTTTTGAGTTGTTGGATGAGTGTAAGTCATATGGAACTGAAAATAAATCGCAGCTCTTATAAAGTGTGCATCACCAAGTACTTGACTTCTTTGAGCTGCAGTACCATACATATTTTCAATATCTGCGTTTAGAACAGTATTAACTTTATTTAGTGTTCTGAAGCCATTTCCATATGAATTCCCAGCAAACATATTAGGAACACCCGTATTTGTCCATTTATAAAATGGTGTCCAGTTTGCAGAATTTCTAACAGAATAATCTCTTACAAAACCAGCTGTTATCATAGGTTGATATGCATAAAATCCTCTCATGTTATCATAAGCACCATGAACTAATGCATTCATTGAAGCAATATCCGTTAATTTATCAGCAGATAAGCCAATAGATGGATCTTCCTCTAAAAAATCTTCACATGAAGTGAATGTCAAAAATAAAATTGACAAAAGAAGAAATATTTTATTGATTTTAAATGTATAATTATTTTTCATTGTTATTATAATTTAATGTTAATTCCTAGGTTAACTGTTTTAGCTTGTGGAACTTGTTTCCATTTATCCATTAGATTTAAATTTCCACCTCTAACATAGTTTTCTGGATCGTACATCGCACCTGGTGCGTTAGTAAATGTTAAGAAGTTGGTAAGTTTAGCATATAAGTCAACACTTTTTAATAAAGTACTGCCATCAATATTAAACCTGTAAGCAATAGTCAAATCTCTCATACGTAAATAGTCAATTTCTGCAACATACTCAGATGTTCTTCCCCATGTAGTTGGCGCAGTAGTTACTTGAGCTACTCTTGTTATATCACCAGGGTTTCTCCATCTACCTAACTGACTTCTAAGAGGAGTTATATTCATTGAACCATAAGCAAACTTTCCTTGAATTTGCTCACCAGATGCTATATATGTTTGACCAACAGAAAAGTTCCATAAAGTACTAACAGACCAATTCTTGTAAGTTAGTCTACTGCTAAATCCACCAGTAAAGTCAGGATAAGGGTTTCCGAAAGGAACTCGATTACTATTTAAAAAGTTACTCACAGATCCAAATTCATTAACTCCTTCAGCCACTGTTAGATTTCTACCATCAAGAGTTTGATACATGTCTTGACCACTTGCAGGATCAACACCAGCCCAAATTGGAATAGTTTGAATACCAATTGGCATTCCAATATATATGGAAGTTGTTCCAAATCCAGGAATGTCAACACCTTCTGGGTTATCGCCGATGTTTATTACCTCATTTGTATTCCATGCGTAAGTAAGTTCAGCATCCCAAGTAAAATCATCATCTTCTAGTATAGTTACTCCAACCATAGCTTCTATTCCTTTATTTTCAATTTCCCCTAAGTTTGTAGTAACTGATGTTACACCACTAACAACACTGACAGGATAAGGAAGAAGTAAATCTTTTGTTAATTTTTCATACACATCAACATCAAGTCTAAATTTACCGTCAAACATTTGCAGAGAAAGACCCAGATTCGTTTGGTAAGCGGACTCCCAACCTAACTCATCATCACCAACGTTGGCTAAAGTAATTCCATTAGCACCATTATAATTTGCTTGAGAATATGTTGAAGCATAATTATAGTTACCTATTTCAGCATTACCAGAAATACCATAACTAGCTCTTATTTTTAAATAATTAACCGTTTTCTTAAGACCATCAAAAAATGGTTCTTCACTAATATTATATCCTAAAGAAACCGCAGGAAAAAGACCCCATTGTTTATTTCTACCAAATCTTGATGAACCATCTCTCCGAGCAGTTACAGATAATAAGTATTTTCCATCAAAATCATAATTAACTCTTCCAAGAATAGATAAAAAAGTGTAAGCACTTTGGTTAAAATAGCTTTCTTGAACAGCAGCATCTTGAGGTGTTTTTAAAGTTGAGTTAGAAAAACCTGTTCCTCTTATATTACTTACTTGATAAGTATTTTTTGAAGATTCAATACCAGCTAAAATATCTAGACGATGCTTTCCAAACTTATTTCGATAATTAAATAAGTTTTTAAAATTCCATGAATTCCTGGAACCAGATCCCTGAAAAGCTTTGGCTTCAGCATTGCCATCAATAAGAGCATCCAAGTATGAATTATCATTATTGTTAACACTATTAATACCATATTCAGATCTAAATGACAATCCATCTGCCAATTTATAGTCTAGGTACCAATTAGCTAAAAAAGTTCTGCTTTTTGAATTGTTCTCCCAACTATCAAGACTAGCTCTAACATTACTTAAAGGATTAAAATAAGTTCCATCTTCCTTGAAAACTGGGTGAATAGGTAAATTTTGATTTGATTTTCCTAATCCATTTTGAACTGGAACTGGACTACTATCTATGTAAGTAAAAAATAACTTTGTTCCTATAGTAAGATCATCATTGATTTTGTGCTCTAAATTTGTTCTAGTAGAGAGTCTTAAATACTCATTGCCTACAAAAATAGATTCCTCGTCTAGGAAATTACCACTAATAAAAAATCTAGTTTTTTCATCACCACCAGAGGCAGACACATTGGCTCTGTAAGAAACTCCTTGTCTAAGAGCTTGATCCTGCCAATCTGTATTTGTAACTTGTGCTTGAGCTTGAGTCAAACCATCAACAAGTACACCACTATTTTGCCAAAATAATTTAGGATCTTCTCCTGAATTATACCAAGCTTCTTGAGCAAGGATTAAATACTCTTTACCATTTACAAAATCAATTTTTCTTGTAGTTTCGGATATACCAGTATCAATAGTTACATCAATTTTTGTTTCACCTGAACTACCTGATTTGGTAGTAATTAAAACAACTCCACTTGATCCTCTCGCTCCATATATTGCTGTAGCAGCTGCATCTTTTAATATTTCAATTGATTGTATATCATTTGGATTAATTGATGATAATAAGTTACCACCACCATCATCGATAAAAAAACCTGAGTTAGATCTATCACTTATTGCTCCTGTCTCAACAATAATTCCATCAATTACAAATAAAGGTTCCGAACTTGCTATTGCAGAGTTTGCTCCTCTAATTCTAATTTTAGATTGAGATCCTGACATAGCAGAACCAGTAACAATTTGTACTCCTGCAGCACGACCTTGCATAGCTTGCTCAAATGAAGGCAGAGCAGTATTTTGTAAATCCTCACTTCTTATTTTAGAGACTGAACTAGAAAGATTTTTTTGGATAGTAGATCCATAACCAGTTACTATAACTTCGTTAAGTTCTGTAGCTGATTCGAGTAATGTAATATTTAATTGTAGTTGTCCTGAGTATATAATAGTTTGACTATCAAAACCAAGATAACTAAATTCTATTTCATCGCCATTAGAAAGCCCTGATAATACAAAGTTACCATCAAAGTCAGAAAGTGTTCCACTACCAGATGTTGTATTAATAACATTTGCTCCAGGCAAAGGCTCACCATCGGCTGATACTGTACCTCTAATTTCTTGGCTAAATGAATTAAAACTAATTAAAAGAATAAAAAATGACATTAGTGTCACTTTAAGGTTAATTGTTGTATAAATACTTTTTTTCATATTATTAATTTAAAAATGAAAAGAATGTTTCGCTGATAAATATATAAATATTTTCATATAAAATTATCATAAACTAAAAATCGAAACCGTTTTCTTAAAAATTCCTCATAACTTCTCAGTAATAAAAAAATAAAAAAATTAATTTTTTATGGTACGAAACTGTTTTCGTTAATGATTTAAGGTTTTTTATTTGTATTAAAACATGTGAAATTCATAAAAATTAAAATTAAAGGAAATTATTTGATTTGTATGAATAATAACTAAATTTGAATATGCTCTCAAATCTTGAAAGGAAATTAATTAAAAAGGAAGAAGCTTTTTGCTCAAACAACTACAAACCTCTTCCCGTAGTGTTAAAAAGAGGAAAAGGTATTTATGTTTGGGATGTTCATTCGAAAAAATATTTCGATTTTTTGTCAGCCTACTCTGCTGTAAATCAAGGTCATTGTAATTGGAAAATTTTGTGGGCATTTATAAAACAATCGACTAAACTCACATTAACATCACGAGCATTTTATAATAGTGAACTTGGTGACTCGTTCGAGTTTATCACAAAAGCTTTTGGTTATGATAAAATGATGCCAATGAATTCAGGAGCCGAAGCAGTTGAAACAGCAATTAAAATTTGTCGAAAATGGGGGCATGAAGTAAAAAAAATTAAAGAAAATAATGCTAAAATAATTGTTTGTAATAATAATTTTCATGGAAGAACCACAACTTTAGTTTCATTTTCGTCAAGTGAAAAAAGTAAAAAAAATTTTGGACCACTAACTAAAGGATTTATAGAAATACCCTATAATAATATTTCAGCTCTAGAAAAAATACTTAAAAAAAATAAGGATGTATGTGGATTTTTGGTTGAACCTATTCAAGGTGAAGGTGGAGTTGTTGTGCCTGAAAATGGATATCTTAAAAAATGTGAGGAGCTTTGTAAAAAACACAACGTTTTATTAATTGCAGATGAAATCCAAACAGGAATTTGTAGAACAGGAAAATTGCTTGCAAGTTGGCATGATAATGTTAAACCTGATTTAGTCATTCTTGGAAAAGCATTATCAGCTGGTTTTTATCCAGTTTCTGGAGTTTTATCCTCAAAGGAAATCATGAGTATAATGAAGGTTGGCTCACACGGTTCAACATTTGGAGGAAACCCACTTGCTGTTGTTGTATCTAAAGCAGCAATAAAGTATTGTTTAGACTATAAGCTGTCGGAAAATGCTGAAAAACTTGGTAAAGTTTTTCGAGAAGAATTGAATAAAATAGCATCGAAAAGAAAAATTGTTAGTTCTGTTAGAGGAAAAGGTCTTCTAAATGCAATTGTACTAGATTGTGATGTGAAATCTGATATACCTTGGAAAATATGCCTAAAAATGAAAGAAAACGGTCTTCTTGCCAAACCTACACAGGGTAATAAAATTAGATTTGCTCCTCCATTAATTATTACAGAAAGACAACTTCGAAAAGCTATTAAAATCATTGACACTAGCTTAGTCGAATTCTAGCTAATGAAACTTTACATAAATGACGAAACAAGCAAGCTCAAATCAGTATTGCTAGGTACTGCTAATAATCTTGGCGATAATCCTAAAATAAATCAAACATATGATCCTTCATCAATCATTAACCTAAAAAAAGGAACATATCCAACCAAACATTCTTTAATTGAAGAGCTTGAACTTTATAAAAAAACTTTAGAATCAAATGGTGTAAATGTATACAGTTTAGATAATGTTCCTGATTGCAATCAAATTTATGCCCGCGATATAGGATTTGTGATTGAAGATTGTTTTTTTATTTCCAATATTCTTCCACTTAGGATCAAAGAATTAAATGGACTAAATTCTATTTTAAAAAAAATTGATGATTTTAAAATCATAAAATTAAACTCAAGTGTTCATGTTGAGGGTGGAGATATAATTTTAGATAACGATTATATTTTTATTGGTTATTATAATAAATCAGATTATGAGAAACAAATTACCGCTAGAACAAACATAAACGCAGTTAAATTTTTAGAAAAAAAATTTTCAAACAAGAAAATTAAAGCATTTGAATTAAGAAAATCTATAAATGATCCATCTAAGAATGCTCTACACCTTGATTGTTGTTTTCAACCTGTTGGAGATTCTCAAGCGGTTGTGTGCAAAGATGGATTTATAAATATAAATGATTACGAATGGTTAGTTGATTTTTATGGTAAAGACAATATTTTAGATTTAAATAAAGAAGAAATGAGCATAATGATGTGTAATTTTTTATCAATATCAAAAAACAAAGTTATTTCTGACATAAGATTCACAAAACTCAATAGTTGGTTAAAAGCTAAAGAAATTAAAACAATTGAAATTAACTTAAAAGAAATATCAAAACAAGGGGGTTTGTTTAGGTGCACAACTCTTCCCCTTTACAGAAAAAATGAATTTAACAAATAAGATATTAATGATAAGACCTGAAACTTTTAGGTCTAATGAACAAACGGTGAATGATAATTTTTTTCAAAAAAAAATATCAAAAAATAAAAACGATAATCTTTTAATAAAGGTAATTAATGAATTTGAAAATCTTACTGAAAAACTAATTAATAATAATATTGATGTTAAAATTTTAGACGGTAACAAAATAATTGAAAATCCAGATGAAATCTTCCCTAATAATTGGTTAATTTTTGACAATAATAAAATCGGAATTTTTGCAATGTATGCTGAGAATAGAAGAACTGAGATCAATTACAAACATGTCTTAAATCTCAATACAAATAATTATAAAATTTTTGATTACTCAAACTTTACAAGTCAAAACTTATATTTGGAGGGAACCGGAAGTATGGTTTTAGACAGAGCTTCTAAAAAAGCATATTGTTGTGCTTCTGAAAGGTCTTCAAAAAAACTTTTTCTAAAATTTTGTCAAGATTTTAAATACAAACCTTTATACTTTAAAGCGAATCACACAGTAAATAACGAGAAAAAACAAATATATCATACTAATGTAATGATGTCAATTGGACATAAGCTTTGTGTTGTATGTCTTGATTCGATTAAAGATCACGTAGAAAAAAAAAATATAGTAAAAAATTTAAGAGCCGATAATGAAATTCTTGAAATAAGTGAAGAACAAATGAAAAATTTTGCTGGTAATATTATTTTTTTAAAATCAAACACAAATGAAACACATATTGTAATGAGTAATTGTGCTTATAAGTCTTTGCTTGTAAATCAGTTAAAAATACTTGAAAAAAACGGGAATATTATACATAGCCCAATACCAACTATTGAGAAATATTCAGGTGGAAGTGTCAGATGTATGATAGCAGAAATATTTTAATAAAACTTAAATTCTATATTTATTTAAAATAAATAGTATAAATTTAATTTAAACAACTAATTTTTGGAAACTAAAAACTACGTAATTGAATTCCTATCAGATGAGTGGATAAGAAACACACTATATGTTTTACTTATAATTTCTATTTACTTAATTATTGGTAGATTTCTTAAATCAAATGATAAATTAAAATTTGCAAAACTAATATCGCTAGTCTTAATAATTACAACAATCACTGGCCATTCTAGAAATATAATTAATGGATATTGGAATATAAGTGATAACCTTCCTTTGCAATTATGTGGAATTTCAAATTTAATTGGCTGCTTTATTCTTTTTCTACCAAAAAATAAGACTCTTTTTGAGTTTTTCTTTTATGCGGGAATTATCGGTGCTGTTCAAGCTTTTCTTACACCTCAAATAAGCAATTTTGATGGAACAAATTACGAATACATTGAATACCATCTATCTCATGGAGGAATTTTTTTACTACCAATTTATATGTATAACAATTTAGGATATAAATTAAGAAAATTCTCTTGGTTAAAAATGATGATATATCTAAACCTATTAGTAATTATAATTTTGCCATTAAATTTTCAAATTGATTCTAACTATATGTACCTAGCATACCCACCAAATGTAGATAACCCATTGATTATTGGAGAGTGGCCTTATTATATATTATACTGGGAAATAATAGTTCTTATTTTCACATATACACTATATGTAATATCAACAAGAAAAAAAGTATGAAACCTCCAATTGAAGTTTTCTCAAATTGGGTTAAATTAGGGAAGGACGATGGTATGGAAAAAAATCATTTCAAACCAGTTATGAAAATGATAAATCTGTATCAAAATAAAAGCGATTTTACATCTATCGATGCTGGCTGTGGAAATGGATGGTTAGTGAGATATTTGTCTAAAATTCAAGGCTGTCAAAAATCAATTGGAATTGATGGGTCATTTGAGATGATAAAAAAAGCAAAATCTATAGACAAAAAAAACAATTATTTTTGTTCTGATCTTTTAAATTGGATTCCTAAAAAAAAAGTTGATGTTGTTTTTTCAATGGAAGTTTTTTATTATTTCAAAAATCCTCAAAAACTTATCAATCATATTTGTGATAATTGGATAAAAAGTAATGGTAAATTAATTATGGGTATCGATCATTACTTTGAAAACATAGAATGTCATAATTGGAAAAATAAAGTTAAGGTTGACACAATGGAACTTATTAAAATAAAAGATTGGTTGTTTTTTTTTAACAACTCTGGATTAAAAGACGTTAAAAAACATCAATTTTATGCAAAAAAAAGATGGAAAGGAACTTTAGTTGTTGAGGGGACTAAAATCTAAATAATACGAGTCTATTTTAATAATACCTGACTTGATATTAAATACATTGGTAAATCCATTTTCATTAAGATACTTTGTTGCTATTTCACTTCTTCTTCCAGATCTGCAGTATATATAGATTTGATTCTCTTTTGTGTTTTTTAATATCTCATCTTTAAATTTTTGATCATAAAAATTTAAATTGATTGAATTTAATGCTCTTCCTTTTTCAAACTCTTCTGGTGTTCTAACATCAATAAGTATTTTATTCATTTTTGAATTATAAAAATCATCAAATGAAGCTTCTTTAACTTTAGAAAAATTTCCTTGGCATGATATTAAAAAAAAGAACACTATTTGTAAATAAAACCTAATCACTTAACTAAACATTTCTGAATTCCGTCATAGCCATTATTTATATCAACTATATTTTTAAATCCATTTCTTTTAAGTATTGATAATGCTATCATACTTCTGTATCCACCTGCACAATGAACATATATTTTATCTTTTTTATTTATAGAATCAAGATTTAAGTGAAGATTAGATAATGGTATTTTAATTGAATTTTTAAGTGAAGAAAGAGATGTTTCAGATTTTTTTCTAACATCTAAAGTTTGACAATCAATTTTAAGAGATACAAAATCCTCCGAGCTAATATTTTCTATATATTCTACTTTATTACCATTTTCAATCCAAGACTTAATACCGCCTTTAAGAAATCCAATACAGTTGTCAAACCCTACCCTTGAAAGTCTAGTTATTGATTCTAACTCCTTTCCATCATCAGATAAAAGAAGAATATTTATTTTAACATCTCTCAATATTTCACCTACCCATGGGGCAAAACTTCCACTAAGTCCAACAAAATAAGAATTAGGAATATGAGAATCACTGAAGTCTTTTGATGATCTAGTATCTAAAATAACGGTATTTTCTAATTCTTTATGTCTTTTAAATTCATCAACATTTAAAGGTTTATTTGATATTTTTAAAACATCATTTAAATCCTTATATCCATTTTTATTCATCATAACATTTTGAGGGAAATAAGATGGTGGTTCTGGAAGATTAGATGTTAATTCATTAACAAATTGACCCTTATTTAACGAACCATTTAAAGAATAATTAATAGTCTTTTGATTTGATAAACTATCAACAGTTTCTTTCATCATACTTTTTCCACATGCAGATCCAGCTCCATGTCCAGGATAAACAATTAGATCATCATCGAGGGGTTTAATTTTGTTATTAATCGAATCGAATAATATTGCTGCTAATGCTTCCTTGGTAATATCTTTATACCTTTGAGCAACATCTGGAATTCCAACATCACCTAAAAACAAAGTGTCTCCGGTAAAAATTGAATTTTGTTTGTTATTCTCATCAAACAAGAGATAACATGAGCTTTCCATGGTGTGGCCCGGGGTATGAATTAATTTTATACTTAAATTTCCAAATTCAAAAATGTCACCATCCTTAGCAATAATAGAATCATATAATGGATCTGCATTTGGACCATATACAATCGGGGCATCAGTTAATTTAGAAATAGTCAAGTGTCCACTAACAAAATCCGCATGAAAGTGTGTTTGGAGAATATACTTTATTTTTGATTTAGTTTGTTTAGCTTTCTCAATATATTGGTCAACTTCTCTCAAGGGATCAATAACCACGGCTTCTCCTTTACTTTCAATATAATATGAAGCTTGAGATAAACATCTAGTGTATATTTGCTCGATTTTCATCTTTAATAAATAAATATATTATAATTCAGAACAATTTTTTAATTTAAGTGAGTGAATTTTGGAATAATAAAGGAAAGCTCAATTGCAGTTAGAAAAAATGCAACTAGTAAATCCGAAATGATAAACCAATTATTGTTCGGTGAGACTTTTAAGATTCTGGAAAAAAAAAATAAATGGTCACTAATATCCTCATTCTTAGATAATTATTCTGGTTGGATCGAAAACATAAATATTCAAAGTATTTCTGAAAAAGATTTTGAAATACTAAACAAGAATATGTTTTTTTCTAACAGCAATCTAGAGCTAATTAACCCTAAAAATAGATATCCTCAAATAATTCCAACTGGTTCCCAAATAAGTTCATGTGTTTTTTTAAACTATAAATTAAATATTATTCAAAATAAAGAACTTATTGATCCTTTAGAATTTATAAATACACCGTATTTATGGGGAGGAAAAACAAAATACGGTATAGACTGTTCAGGTCTAATACAAGTGATAATGAGAACAAAAAAACGGTTTATTCCAAGGGATGCTAAAGACCAAGCTAATTTTGGTGAAACAGTAAAATTTGATTTAATAAAGAAAAATGATTTATGCTTTTTTGGTAAAAATGTTCAAAATATTACGCACGTTGGTTTATACATTGGAAAAAACAAGCTTCTACATGCATTTGAAAAGGTAAGAATTGACAAAATAAACAAAAAGGGTATTTTTAATAGTGATAGTTTAAAAATAACCCACAATTTAATTTCTATAAGAAGAATAAATTAATTTTCTAGTTCATTTATTTTGGCAGATATCTCTTTAAATCCATCATTATCACCAATGACACCATAAATATTTTTAAGAGTGTTTAAGGCGCTCAAGTTTTCAGGCGAAATTTCTATCAAGTTATTCAAATAGGGAATGCATTTTTCATATAAGCCCTCTCTTTCAATCTTTAAATCATCATATCTTTTATTATCACTTTTAGAGTTACCAAGATTATTCATTTCGTCAATAATAACTTTTTCACCTTCTAAAATTTGTGAAACTAAATTTAGGTATGCGTCAACATAATCAGGCTTGAATAGTATAGCTTGTTCATAATATTTTATAGCATCATCTTTTTCACCTTGTTCTCCAGAGATTACACCTAAATTATAATAAAGAATTCCGTTCTCAGGTTCTTTTGTTATTGCCAACTCCATTAATTCCTTAAACTTTGATCTGTAATATTTTATATCATCATCATTAGTTGAATTGTTACTTAATCTGATATACAGATCAGCTTCATTTAGAATTAGGCCAGTATCGTCAGGTTGAATTTTTCTTGCTTGATTAATTGCATCAATTGCAATTTGATTTTTACCTTGCTGAACGTATATGAGTGCAATATTCTTAACAATTTCTGGATAACGAGAAGGTGTTTCACCAATCCTAGGGTTAGAATACTCTTTAGACTTTCCAAGGACTTTAAACTCACTGTCAGAAACCTTCTCTTCAATACCTGAGGAAATATTTGTAACGAAATACTCCTTTATAATTCCAGTATAGTTCAATTCTTTTAGTTCAAGGTAGTGAACTAAAGCTTTATCATAATTTTTTGAATTGACAGCACTACCAGCAGCATAATATAAATAATCTTGATTTTTTTCTTTATTGAGGCTGTAAGCCATAAATAATTTAATTGAGGCATCCGAGTAATTTTCGCTTTGATTGTCAGAAACGGCAGAATTGACTAATGAAGTCTCTATTTGTTCTTTCAATAATTCTATATCAAGCTTAATTTTACTAGAATACTCAGAGCTATTTATTAATTTTAAACTTTCATATGATGATATGGCTTCATCAAAATTTTCCAACTCGTTGGAAACTTTTGACTTGTAAAAATAGTAATCAGCCTTGTATTTGTCTTCCGAACTTAAAATTAATGACTCAATATTTAATAACTCACTATTTGCTTCATCAAAAAAAGACTGAACAATTAGTTTGTCAACTTGCCTTAACTCTTTCTTTTGAGAGTTTAAAGCAGGCATAAAAAGAATAGCAATTAAAAAAAATAATTTTTTCATAATGTAAAATTACATTATTTTATTTATTGTTCTTCAACAACCTCAATACTATCAATATCTTCAACATCGTCATCGTCAAGTACAACCTTAGCAACTGCAGCAATTGAGTCAGTATCTTTGATATTAATTAATTTCACACCTTGGGTTGCTCTACCCATGACTCTTAGATCAGAAACCTCCATTCTAATCGCTATACCAGATCTATTTATTATCATTAAATCATCACCATCAGAGACATTTTTAATTGAAACCAAAGATCCTGTTTTATCAGTTATAGATATTGTCTTAACTCCTTTTCCACCACGATTAGTAATTCTGTAGTCTTCTAAGCTTGATCTTTTTCCATATCCATTTTCAGAAACTACTAGAATATCACTATCCATGTCATTTACTGAAATCATTCCAATAACTTCATCAGAAGAATCTTTTAACCTAATCCCTCTCACACCAGAAGCATTTCTACCCATTGGTCTGGTTTTACCTTCCTCAAACCTTATACATTTACCCGACTTTACAGCAATTAAAACCTGAGAATTTCCGGTTGTTAGTTTTGCCTCAAGAAGCTCGTCATTATCTTTAATTGTAATTGCATTAATTCCATTTGATCTTGGCCTTGAATATTGCTCTAATGATGTCTTTTTGACTTGTCCTTTTTTTGTACACATAATAACATAATGATTATTAATATATGATTCATCTTTAAGGTCCTGAGTACATATAAAGGCCTTGACTTTATCATCAGGCTCAATATTAATTAAATTTTGAATTGCTCTACCTTTAGACAGTTTAGTGCCCTCTGGAATTTCAAAAACTCTCATCCAAAAGCATTTACCCTTTTGAGTAAAAAATAACATATATTGATGATTAGTCCCTACGAAAAGATATTCTAGAAAATCCTCACTTCTTGTAGTAGAGCCTTTTTGTCCTACTCCTCCTCTGTTTTGTGTTTTATATTCATCTAAAGATGTTCTTTTAATATAACCAGCATGAGATATTGTAATAACAACTTTTTCATCAGGA
>JBELHE010000024.1:0-19272 GCA_042091575.1 Cryomorphaceae bacterium | reverse complement strand
GCGAATTATACATTCCTGCAGCTTGGACCATATTTCTTGGAACTAGAATTCTAATACCTTTTAATGAATTTACAAGCATGCCAATTGGAGAGCCTGAATGCCATATCCCCTCCAATCTGTGACCTCTAGTTCTAACTATTAGTGGAGAAATTTGATTACCAACAGTTCTATAAGACATTGTGGCTAAATCATCACTTAGAGTTTGCAGTGCAAAAAGCAAATAATCTAAATATTGAATTTCTGCAATCGGTCGAAATCCTCTTAATGCTAATCCAATACCTTCACCAACAATAGAAGCTTCTCTTATTCCTCTGTCATCAACTTTTAGATTTCCATATTTTTCTTGCAAACCTTCTAATGCTTGATTAACACCACCAATTTTACCAGAGTCTTCACCAAAAATCACAAGATTTTTATATCTATCAAGTAATTTGTCAAAATTATTTTTTAATATAACTCTACCATCAACTAGATGTGATTTATCATCATATAATGGCTTTACTTCATTAATATTTTCAATAGAATGGTCGTATTCATTATATAAAAAAGAACTGTATAGAGGTTGTGTTGTTTTTTTGTATTTCTTTATCCAATTAATTATTTCGTCTCTTTTTTCCAAATCATGAATTCTTAAAGATTTTCTTGAGTGAGATAAAATATCTTTCCTTGTAGGTTCTTTTATTCTTGAAAGTTGATTATATAAATTGATTAGTGAATTGTTCTTTGTTTTTTCAATAGTACTCTTAATTATTTTTAATAGTGATAATCTTTCATTTTTCAGGGTATTTTGAAAAGATCTCCATGCATTATTTTTTTCATTATTAACAAATTCAAAGCTTTCTTTTTCTAACAACTTCAATTCTTTATCAGTAGATATTCCATTTTCAATAATCCAGTTTCTCATCATTAAGTTACAATCGTATTTTTTTTCCCAATCAAGTCTTTTTTTATTTTTATATCGTTCATGAGAACCTGATGTTGAATGTCCTAGCGGCTGCGTGAGTTCAATTACATGTATTATAACTGGAATATGTTTTTCTCTACAAATATTACTAGCATGCTCATATGCTGAAATAAGTTTTGGGTAATCCCAACCTTTAACTCTAATAAGTTCAAAACCTTTCTTTTTACCATCAGTTTCAAAACCTTTTAATGCTTCAGAAATACTTGACTTTATAGTTTGATATGAATTATCAACAGAAATACCAAATTCATCATCCCATATATTAACAATCATAGGAACTTGATGAACACCAGCAGCATTTATCACTTCAAAAAACAAACCTTCACTTGTGCTTGCGTTTCCAATTGTTCCCCAAGCAATTTCATTACCGTTGATGGAATGTTTTTCTGAGTTAAACTTTCCTGATCTATATAGTTTTGAGGCCATAGCTAATCCTAACAATCTTGGCATTTGACCACTAGTAGGAGAAATGTCAGATGATGAATTGAACTGCTTAGTCAAATCTATGAAAGAACCGTCATCATTTAAAAAAGGTGTACTAAAGTGTGAACCCATTTGTCTTCCAGCTGACATAGGTTCTTCATTTATATCAGTATTTGCGTAGAGAGCTGAGAATATCTGTTTAATGTTTAATTTATCAATAGCAAGCATAAATGTTTGATCACGGTAATATCCAGATCGAAAATCACCTTTTTCAAAAACTTTAGCCATAGCAATTTGAGGCAACTCTTTACCATCACCAAATATCCCAAATTTAGCCTTACCGCTTAAAACTTCTTTTCTTCCAATTAAACTCGCATGACGGCTTATTGAAATAATTCGATAATCATTTAATACCTCTTTTTTAAAAGTTTCATAAGTAATTGCTTTCGTAAGAAATTTTTCACTCATTGAGGTGCGAATTTACAAATTAATTTATCATTAAATTAAAACCATCTTCTGGTAAATAAATTTGATATATTTTCAGGATCTAATGATAGTGTGAATCTAATATTTTTAGAGTAATTATTTGAATTTAAAACAAATTCATCTGAATTTATAAGTGGGAAATATAATTCAAAATAATTTTCAATAATATTTAGTTTTAAACCAAAATCATATCCTGTTTCTATTTTTTTTGATTTTTGTTTAAAAAAACCAAAATCAAAATAAGACTCAAACCATTTCCATAATGTAACACCAGTTCCTAAAACAAAAATAAAATCATTAACACTTTCTATATTAATTTTTGATTTAAACGCACCCTCATATTTTAAATATTGTTGTGAATAAAATCCCTCTGATTCTGATCTTCCAATTAAATTATTTGAAAAAAGATAATCATTAGAAGAGTGTATACTAAAGTTATAATTGTTGTTGATGGAATTATTTTTAAAAAACTTTCCTAAAAAAACTCTGAAATTAAATTGTTTAAATTCACTAAAATAGTTTCGATAAGTAAAGGTTATTGAATTTTTTAAAATATTATTATTGATTTGAATATCATATAAAAATGAATACGATTTTTTTGCCCCAGGATTTTTATTTAAATATGAAAAACTAGTTACACCATAATTGTTGCTGTTTAAAGAATTAAGCTCCTTGTTAAGATTTATATACCTAAGAATAAAATACTGTCTATAGTTAGATTTTAAATCAATATCTCTAATTGAATATAATATTGATGGGGAAAACCTATTATATTTTAATTCATCTTTATAATTGAACTGGGAGTAAGACAAAAAATAATTTATAGATTTATTTTTACTTAATATATTTCTGTAATTAAAACTAACTAATCCTGAAATTGTTTTTGTTTTAGTTGAAAATTGGGGAGACAATACATATGAAAAATTCTTCTTAATTGGAGATTTATTAGTAAATGTTAAACCTGGGAGAATGCCATCATATAAATTATAACCCAAAGTAGGTCTATAAAAAACCTGGTTAGACTCATGGTTTTCAAAATCTGAGAATAAAGTTAATTTTAATTTATTGAGCCCCTTCTTTGATAAAAAATTATTTTTATAATTATTCTCATTTAAAACAAATCCTGGATTAACAATTATATTTTTAAGATTACGATCTAATGAGTCTTGATATTTGTTGTTGAATAAAATCCAACTAGACTCACTATAATTTTTATATTCTTTTGTAATTAATAATGGTATCTTATTTTTGGTTGAAAATGTGTTCTTAATTTCAAATTTTTTACTGCCAATTTTATTTATTTTAAAATCAAATGAGCTACTTAGATCTAATATATCATCAAAAAACCAATTTGTGTTTTTTTTATTATTATCGAAAAAAAACTGGCGAATGCTTTTTTGATCGCTAATTCCAGATTTTAATATTTTTTTTATAGTAATATCAAATGAATCTTTACCTAAAAATTTTCTTAAATAAGTTAAATTAAAATAAGACAAATAAGGAGAGTTTAATCTATAATTAAATCTTGTTAATTTATCACTTGAAAGTGATAATTTTTGATCAATATTTCTCGTTGATACAAATTGATTCACCAGCTTAAATTGATCATAAAATTTATAACTACTTAAGTTATGTTTTTTAATAAAAAATAAATCTGAATATTTACCTAGGAGTTTTAAATCATTGTAATATTTAGAAATATATTCATTAAGAAAATAAGTTTCCAGTCCAGAAAAAAACCAATAATTATTTCTTTTATTAAAATTTAGACTATTATATAAATTTTTTGATATCAAAAGCTTTATAATATTTAGTTCCATTAAAACATTCTTTTCAATTGGAGAAATAAAAGCGGGGATATCGGAGTAAGGTTTTATAGAATAATCTAACAGAGTTTCTTTGTTGATAATTATTTTTTTAACAGGGTTGTCAAATTTTGAATATATAAAATTATTAATTCTATGTAATATTTCTTTATCAGTTATTTCAATATTAGTAGAATTATTATATAAAATAAAGTCATTGATATTATTTTTTTTAAAATCATAAAGGGAATCAAAAATTAATTCTAAAGATTTAGAATTATGTAGTCTGTAACGAACAAAAGAATTATTTGACTCAATTAATTCAGCATTTGTAAATATTCTAAATTTACTGTTATTTAAAACTTTTAAATTAAAATCTGAATTATAAACATGTTGATCGTCAAGATCAATATTTGACTGAACAATCACATTTTTTTTTGAAAATGGAATAACCCTCAAAAAGGAATTTTTAAGATAAAACAAGCTATTGTTTTTATTTCCATTATTAGTTATTGAATATTTAGGTAAATACAAATCATAATTAAGTATAATCGTGTGGTTTTTGTTTTTTGCAAAGGATTTTTTTTCAATTTTAATTATATCAATATTTTTTTCTAGACGAACCCAAGAAACATCGCTATCATTGATTAGAATATTCTTAATTTCAGTTCGACCTACAAGATTTGATTGTGGTTTTAATAATGATGAATCATACTCAGAGTAAAGTTTCTTAGAAAGGATAGAATTAAAGCTTGAATATGCATTATTCCAATCGTATAAATATAAATCAAGATTATTATTAAAGATTGAATCATTAATTATGATTATTTGCTTTACCGAAAATTTGTTATTTGTTGAATCAAATATAATCTCAATATTGTGAGAAGATTGTGATTTTAAACTAAAAAAAAATAAAAAAAAAATAAAAAAAGATATTAATCTATTCACTTCTAAAAGTTAGGAGAATATCCTTTGTTAGAATAAAAATCATCAATAATACTTATAACTTCTTGAGGTTTATTAGCAATTTTAAAAATAGACATGTCTTCATTGGAGATGTTTTTATATTGTTTTAAAACAACTTTATTTAACCAATTTAAGCAACCTTCCCAAAACTCTGAGCCATATAAAATAACAGGTATTTTTTCAATTTTTTTAGTTTGTATTAATGTCAAGGACTCGAATAATTCATCAAAGGTTCCAAAACCACCAGGCATTACAATAAAGGCTTGAGCATACTTGACAAACATCACTTTTCTAACAAAAAAATAATCAAAATCTAGAGATTTATCTTTATCAATATATTCATTAGGGTCCTGTTCAAATGGGAGTTTTATATTTAACCCAACTGAAATTCCATTTGCATTTTTTGAACCTTTATTAGCAGCCTCCATAATCCCAGGGCCTCCGCCGGTAATTACACCTAAGCCTTTTGAAACAATAAGCTTAGAAATTTCAATTGTTTCATTATAGTAATAATCATCTTTATTAGTACGAGCTGACCCAAAAATTGATACACAGGGACCAATTTCAGAAAGTCTCTCGTAACCTTCAACAAGCTCACCCATAACCTTGAAAACAGACCAGGAATCATGTGATCTTTTTTTAAACCATTCTTTACTGTGCATAATTTAAATTTAACTCCTTTTTTACAAAAAGACTTGTTATCGATTTTTTATTTTTTATAAAATCATCAAAAAGACCTTGAAATATAATATTACCACCATTTTCTCCACCTGCAGGGCCAAGCTCAACTACATAATCAACAATTTTTAAAATATCAATATTATGTTCGATAATTAATATTGTATTTCCTTTATTAGATAATCTATATATTATCGATAAAAGTAATTTAATATCTTCAAAATGGAGTCCAGTTGTTGGTTCATCAAAAATGAATAAAGTTTTTCCGGTGTCCTTTTTTGATAACTCTGTGGCTAATTTTATTCTTTGCGCTTCACCACCAGAAAGAGTAGTTGAAGATTGGCCTAGAGAAATATATCCAAGACCAACATCAATTAAAGTATTTAATTTTCTTATGATTTTAGGATAGTTTTCAAATATTAATGCAGCTTCTTTAATTGTCATGTTTAGTATTTCAGAAATACTTTTACCTTTTAACTTAACCATGAGTGTTTCAATATTAAACCTCTTACCATTACATTCATCACATTCAACATATATATCTGGGAGAAAATTCATTTCGATTTTTTTCATTCCAGCACCCATACACTCTTCACATCTTCCCCCTTTAACATTAAAACTAAATCTTCCAGGTTTGTATCCTCTGATAACAGATTCAGGTAAGTTTGAAAACAACTCTCTAATATCATTGTAAATTCCAGTATATGTTGCTGGATTACTTCTAACAGTCTTACCTATTGGTGATTGATTAATCTGAATTACCTTATCTATATACTCTGTGCCATCAATTTTTTTATGTGCTAAAGGTGTTTTATTACCATTATAAATTTTATTATTAAAAATTGGATACAATGTTTCATTAATTAATGTAGACTTTCCACTTCCGGAAACCCCACATATACCAGTTATCGTACCAATAGGTATCTGAACATCAATATTTTTTAGGTTGTTTCCAGAACAACCAGTTATTTTAATAAAATTTTTAAATTTTAAATTTTCTTTTTTAATTCTTGATATTTTTTTTTTTCCATTTAAATACTTAGCAGTTAAAGTATTTGATTTAGTAATCTTTTCTGATATGTCATTAAAAACAACATTCCCTCCATTTTTTCCAGCACCTGGGCCAATATCAATAATATAATCAGATTTTAACATGATATCTTTATCATGTTCAACTACGATTATAGTATTACCTAAATCCCTTAATTTTTTTAACGAATTAATTAGCTTATTGTTATCAATTTGATGTAATCCAATCGATGGTTCATCTAATATATACAGAACATCTTGTAATTGAGAACCAATTTGGGTTGCAAGTCTAATTCTTTGGGATTCACCACCTGAAAGTGATCTTGTTTCTCTATTAAGGGTTAGATAGTCTAAACCGACGTCTAAAATAAAATTTATTCTTTTCAAAATCTCAGAAATAATTTGTTTTGAAATTTTCATTTTTTTTAAATCCAGTTTTTTTAATAACGTAGATATCCAATCATTCAATCTAATGAAGCTCATATCACTTACTTCAGAAATATTTTTGTTCAATATTTTAAAATTAAGTGACTCTTTTTTTAACCTTTTACCATTACAAACTTTACAATTAGATTTCAACATATAGTTTTTAGCCCAAGATTTTAATTTTTTGCTATCAGAGAAAGAAAATTGATTTTCAATAAAATTTACAATTCCTTCAAAATCAATACTGTATGTTCTTGTTAAACCCAAAGATTTTGACATTATTTTAAATTTTTCTTTGCCACCAAAAAGAATAATATCTAACGCTTTTTTTGGAATATCATTAATCGGATCTTTTAGGTCAAAATTATATTTGTTTGCAATGTTTTTAAGCTGACTAAACATCCAATTGTTTTTATATGACCCAACAGCTGTGATTCCTCCAGAATGAATAGATTTGTTTTTGTCAGGAATTAATGTATCAATATTAACCTCGTTGATAAAACCCAAGCCTTTGCATTGTTTACACATTCCATACGGTGAGTTAAATGAGAAAGAATTTGGTTCAGGAATTTCATATGATATTCCTGATTCGGGACAAATTAAGTTTTTACTATAATAAGATGGATTTTCACTTTCATCAATAATTAGCACAGAACCGTCCCCATTTGAAAAGGTAATATTAAGACTGTTTTTTAATCTTTCTTTAGTGTTATTATCACTCTTTAGCGTAAAATTATCCACTAAAATTTCTATTGTATGAATTTTATATCTGTCCAACTCAAGACCATTTTCAATTTCTATTATTCTATTATCAACTCTAACCTTATCAAATCCTTGTTTTTTTATATTAATAAACAATTCTCTATAATGTCCCTTTCTGGATTTTATAATTGGTGAAAGAATTTTTATTTTTTTATTTAAATATTTATTAATAATTAAATCAAAAATTTGTGAATTTGTATATGCAATCATTTTCTTTCCTGAAATGTAGCTGTGAGCGTCTGACACTCTAGCAAAAAGCAGTCTTAAAAAATCATATATCTCGGTTATAGTTCCAACAGTCGATCTTGGATTTTTAGTTGTTGTTTTTTGTTCAATAGCAATTACTGGAGATAGTCCGTCAATTTTATCAACATCAGGTCTTTTCAACTCTCCAATAAATTGTCTAGCATAAACTGAAAAGGTTTCAATATATCTTCTTTGAGCTTCAGCATAAATAGTATCAAATGCTAAAGATGATTTACCACTTCCTGAAAGACCAGTTATAACAATCAATTTGTTTCTAGGAATTTTAAGGTCAATATTCTTAAGATTATGAACCTTACAACCTTCAATTGAAATATTCTCTTCCATTCAAAATTTGATAATCTCCTAATATAGGAATTAAATTATATTATTTACCATCACCATAATCATCTCCTCTTGGATCAGCTGCAGTAAAAATTTTATTTTTTTCGATTAAAATTGCGTCAACTCTTCCAATCAATGAAGAACTATTATCAAACTTATAACCAATATCCATTAATTTATTTTTTGTTTTATTTGAAATAGCATTTTGCTCATAAAAAATTTGATCTGGAAGCCATAAATGATGAAACCTAGGCTTGATTACTGCTTCCTCTATTGTCATATTAAAAAAAGACACATTTAAGATAGTTTGCAAAACAGATGTTATAATAGTTGGACCACCAGGACTTCCTAAAATCATATACAGTTTATTATTCTTTTCGATTATTGTTGGTGTCATTGAGCTTAGCATTCTTTTTTCAGCATTAATTGAATTGTTCTTGCCGCCAATTAAGCCATATATGTTTGGCGAACCAGTTTTAATGGAGAAATCATCCATTTCATTATTAAAAAAATATCCGAGTGATGGTGAGATCAATTTAGAACCAAAATTTGAATTCAAAGTTGTCGTGACTGAAACTGCATTTCCAAATGAATCAACTATAGAGTAGTGCGTAGTTTCATTAGACTCATTTAAATTGATATGACCGTGTTTTATTTCACTTGATTTTCTAGGTTTTTCAAAATCTATCTCTTTAAATCTTGAAATCAAATATCTACGTGATGTAATTGAATCAATAAAACTATTATCTATAAAGTCTGGGTCACCTAAGTAAAAACTTCTGTCAGCAAAAGAAAGTTTTTCTAATTCAGCTAAAGCTTGTACATATTCAATTTCTGAATTATTGAGTGATTTTTGATTTAAAAAATTTAAACTTTTTAAGATTTGAGACATCACTATACCACCGCTTGACGGTAATCCCATTGTAATGATTTTTAAATCTTTATAATTAAAAACCAATGGACTTCTCCAAATAGGTGAATATTTCATTAAATCTTCATGGGAAATAATTCCTCCCCTGTAACTTAAATATTCGACAATCTTGTTTGCACTATCACCATTATAAAAAGATTTTAAACCATTTTTAAGAAGTGATCTAAGTGTTTTGTATAGTGCTGTATTTTTAAATAAAAAACCCTCATAAAATTCATTATTAAATAATTTAATTTCATTATTTAGTTTCAATATTTGATCCTTCGAAGAATTAAAAAGATTAGCTTGGTCTTTGGATAATTTAAATCCATTTTTAGCCAAATTCATAGCAGGCTTAAAAATTGAATCTAATGGTATTGATCCAAACTTATCATAAACCTCTGACAAACCTGCAGGGGTTCCAGGAACTGCAACTGAAAGAGACCCAATATTACTGAGATTTGGAATTACTTTGTTTTCATCATCTAAAAACATATTTTGGTTTGCTTTTAATGGTGCTTTTTCTCTGTAATCCAAAGAACCAATATTTCCTAAGCTGTCTCTATACACTAAGAAACCTCCACCTCCTAGATTACCTGCGTTTGGATACACAACAGCTAGAGCTAAATCAACAGCAATCATAGCGTCAAATGCATTTCCACCCATCTCTAAAATTTCAATTCCTGCAAGAGTTGCTTCTTTCTTTGCAGAAACTATTGCATATTCATTAAAAAACGGTTTTTTATTACACGAAAAAATTATTAAAAATAATACATAAAATGGGAGACGAATCTTATTTTTCACAATGAGTAAATATATAATAATCACTGTGTATATTTGCATATGACATTAATTAAATCTATTTCAGGAATAAGAGGAACCATAGGTGGTAGAGTTGAAGAAAATTTAACTCCTATAGATGCTGTAAATTTTGGTTGTGCTTATGCAGAATGGATGATTTTAAAAAATCCAAATTCAAAAAATAAAGTTATAATTGGAAGAGATGCAAGAATTTCAGGAGAAATGATTCAAAATCTAGTTCAATTTTCTTTAATATCTATGGGAATTAATGTAGTTGACCTGGGTTTGTCAACTACACCAACAGTTGAACTAATGGTCCAAAAGCATAATGCCAATGGAGGAATTATTATTACAGCAAGTCACAACCCAAAAGAGTGGAATGCTCTCAAGCTATTGAACGAAAATGGTGAGTTTTTAAACTCAATTGAAGGAGAAAAAATAGTGGATTTGTATGAAAAGAAAAAATTTAAATTTTCAAAAGTTGATAAATTAGGGACTTTAACTAATTTAAAAAATTCTATGACTCAACATATAAATTCTGTTCTAAATCTAAAAATAATAAATGTTGAAAATATTAAGTCAAAGAAACTTAAAATAGTAGTTGATGCAGTTAACTCATCTGGGGGAATAATTATCCCGGAATTATTAAAAAAATTAAATGTAGAAGTTATTAAACTATATTGTGAACCTAATGGTGATTTTCCTCACAATCCTGAACCATTGAAAAAAAACCTCAAAGATTTATCTAGAAGAGTGATTGAGTTAGGTGCTGATATGGGAATTGCTGTAGATCCAGATGTAGATCGTTTAGTTTTTGTTTGTGAAAATGGAGAAGTGTTTGGAGAAGAAAACACATTAGTAGCTTGTGCTGATTATGTTTTAAGTAAAACACCCGGATCAACTGTATCTAACCTTTCATCCTCACGAGCTTTGAATGACATAACTATTAAGTATAATCAAACTCATTATTATTCTGCAGTTGGAGAGGTAAATGTGGTTGAAAAAATGAAAAAAGTTAATGCAATTATTGGAGGTGAAGGAAATGGAGGGGTCATTTATCCAAAAAGCCATTACGGAAGAGATGCTGTTGTTGGTATAGGACTTTTTTTATCACTATACAGTGAAAAAAACTTGAGCACAAGTAAACTGCTTGAGACATATCCAAAATATTTTATGGTAAAAAAGAAAATTAATTTATCTAGTTCAATTGATATTGATCATGTTTTAAGTCAAATTGCAGCTAAATACGAAAATGAAAATATAGATTATGTTGATGGAATTAGAATTGATTTTAGCAAAAGCTGGGTTCAATTAAGAAAGTCAAATACAGAACCAATCATCAGAGTTTACAGTGAGGCAAAAAGTGAAGAAAGAGCAAAGAGATTAATTTTAAATATTGAATCATTAGTCCACGAAATATCTAATTAAGTATTTGGGGCCTTATCCATGTGCTTAAATCTATTATGTGTCCACAAATATGGGTAGGGATCTTCTCTTAATTGATTTTCCACCAATTTTAAATATTTTTCTGTTATTTCATAATCCTTGTAATCATTAGGGTTTTCAGCAATAAGCTGAAAGTCAACAGAATAGTATCCTCTTTTTATTTTTTTCATTCGTGCATAAACAACAGGAAGACTAAGTTTCTTTGCAATTCTTTCGGAGCCAGTAAATATAGGAACTTTTACTCCTAAGAATTTACTCCAATAATTTTTACTTCTCATTTGTGGAGATTGATCAGCAACTAATCCATAAAGGTGTGGTGTTATTGATTGAGCCTCAGTTTTATAAATTTCTTTTATAGCGTCATATCTTGAAATTAACTCTAAACCATGTCTAGATCTAGAATTATACATAAAATTATTAATTGATTCGTTTTTTATTGGTGTATATACTGCAGAAAACTTGTGTTTTAAGTAGTAGGGGAGGCCTGTACACCACTCATAACCTGAGTAATGTGAGACCATTAAAACAACACTCTTTCCTTCATCATAAAACTTATTTAATAGATCAACATTAATAACCTTAAATCTTTTATCAAAATCTAACTTAGAAAAAGAATCCATTTTAATAGACTCAAAATATAGATCAGTAAAGTATTTGTAAAATTTATTAACAATAATTTGTATTTGATCTGATTTGATTTTCAGACTACTTCTTTTAAGGTTATTTTTTACAATATTTACTCGATACTTAAAAACCTTATGAATTATAAAAGAAGTGAAGTCTGAAATTAAATATATAACACTCAGAGGAAGTGTTTTAATAAATTTTAACAGAAAAGTAACAATCACTTTTAATTTAATTATTCTTCAATGATGAATTTAAAATAAACTCTAATTCATCATCCTTTATGTTTTTTGCAATAATTTTTTTATCAGGTCCTATCAAAAATGATGTTGGAACTCCTTCTGATGCAACATTATATAATTTAGATATTGGGTCATTAAAATATTTTAAACTCGAAATATGAACCCAATTTTCAATACCATCATCCTCAATTGCTTTTCTCCACGAAGCTTCATTAATATCAAGAGAAACACCAACAATAACAAAATCTTTATTATCATATTTATTCATGGTTTTAACTAAACCGGGGTTATCAATTCTACATGGAGCACACCAAGATGCCCAAAAATCTAAAAGAATATATTTTGAATCTATTGAACTCAATGAAATATTTTCTCCATTAAGACCAGGACCTGAAAACTTTGGAGCAAAAGCACCAATTGTTGGAGATTCAGAATTAGTAAGATTGTAATTGTCTATAATTTGTTTTATCTCAATAGAAGAACTTGTTTTTTTTATATTTTCAGAAAAATTATTTAACAGACTATCTGCTAGTCTAAAGTCAATAGACCTCTCGTAAATCATTCTTCTAAGTATTAATGATGATATATACGAATCATTATTTTGATCAATAAAATCAAATTCATAATCGGTCAATTTCTTTCTCATACTAACGAACTGAGATTCAAGATCAGCAACAACTAGTGAATCTGAGTTGTAGACAGCTTTATTAATCTCTTGATCTATTATAGATAATTCATTTGTAAAGTTCAAAGTTTCATTTTTATATTTCTTAAAATCATCATTCGATTTCGTTCCAGTAACTTTTGATGAGGAAAGTGAGTCTTTAAATATTTTAAGATTAATTTTTCCAGGCTCAAGTATTAAAGGGATATTACCCATAATGTCTTTAAAAAACAAATAATGCATTTCAGGAAAACCAATTGTATCAGAAAATGAAAATTTTCCATTTTTAATTATTGTAGAATCTTTCAATATTGGCTTGTTATCTTGATATTGAACTAGATAAACCTTTTCATTATCATTAAAATTTGAATCAGCGACTATTTTTACGTCGTTGGAAGTACATGATATGATAAAAAACAACAATAAAATTAACTTTTTCATACTAATATGATTTAGGAATATTTCGTAAAAGTAATAACTTTAATTTAAACTGATGAAAGAAATAGACAAAGTACTTAATAGCATTAAAAAAATTGTAGGAAATAGAAATCTTATAGTTTCAGATTGGGCTAAAGAACCATTCTTAAAAGGCTGGAGATATGGAGAAGGAAAGGCTCTAGCAGTAGTTAAGCCTGAAAAATTAATTGAAATGTGGGAGGTACTTGAGTTGTGTGTAAAAAATGACTTAATTATTATAATGCAAGCTGCAAACACAGGTCTAACCGGGGGATCAACACCAGACGGTAAAAATTATGATAGAGAAATAATTATAATAAATACTATAAATTTAAAAGATATTCATGTAATAAATAATGGAAAACAAATCATTGGGTTTGCAGGTAGCACCCTTTATGATTTAGAAAAAAAAATAAAAAAATATGGAAGAGAGCCGCATTCAGTGATAGGATCAACGTCAATTGGAGCTTCAATTACAGGCGGAATTTGCAATAACTCTGGAGGATCATTAGTACATAGAGGGCCTGCATATACACAACTTGCTCTTTATGCTAAAATAAATGAATCTGGCAAACTTGAATTGATTAATGAACTTGATGTTAACTTAGGATCTAATCCAAAGGAAATTTTTGAAAATTTAGAAAAAAAAAAATACAACAATAATGATATAATTCACTCTAATAAGTTAGCGTCTGATAATAAATATTCAGAAATTGTTAGAGATATTAACTCAAATATACCTGCAAGATTTAATTCAGATAAGCGATTATTGCATGGTGTTTCAGGAAGCGCTGGAAAAGTTGCTGTATTTGCTGTAAGAGTAGATACATATCCAAAACCAAAAGAAAGTCAAGTTTTCTTTTTAGGATCAAATAATGTTGATGTTTTTTGGAAATTAAGAAGGCATATTTTATTAAATTTCAAAACGCTTCCTAGATTAGGCGATTACATGCACAGAGATTGTTACGATGCAGCAAAAAAATATAGTAAAGATTCATTTATTGTAATTGAAAAACTTGGAACAAATTATTTGCCAATATTATTTAAATTTAAAAGAGTTATTGATTTAATTTCTAAAAAAATTAATTTTCTTCCCAATAAATTGTCTGATAGAGTTTTACAGTTTTTAAGTTTATTTTGGCCAAACCACTTACCTAAAAAAATGGAAAGTTTCAGAGACCAATATGAACATCTATGGATTATTGAAATGACAGACAATGGTATTGATGAAGCTGAAGCATATTTTAAAACCTTTTTTAATGAAAATGATGGCTCTTATTTTAAATGCAATAATAATGAAGCAAAAAAAGCACAATTACACAGATATGTTTCTGCGGGTGCATTTGGAAGATATCAGTCATTAAAAAACAAAAGCAATAAAGAATCTTTTTCAATGGACATTGCTCTTCCCAGAAATGAAAAGAAATGGTTTGAAAAACTTCCTGAAGATATAAATGATTTATTTGAAATTAAACTTTATTATGGTCATCTTTTTTGTCACGTAATGCATCAAAATTATGTTGTTAAAAAAGGAGTTGATACTAAAGATTTATTAAGTAAACTTCTAGAATTTTATGAAAGTAGAGGAGCTGAATATCCAGCTGAACATAATGTTGGCCATGAGTATTCTGTAAAATCTTCATTATTTGATTTTTATAAAAAACTTGATCCAACAAATAGTTTTAACCCTGGAATTGGCAAAACAAGTAAATTGAAAAACTGGAAGTAAATCTCTATACAATACTAATATCTTAATATTTAGACTTATTTTTGTTAAATAATATGAGTAATAAGTTTGGAAAAATATTCACCTTAACAAGTTTTGGTGAATCTCACGGAATAGCAATTGGAGGTGTAATAGATGGGTGTCCTCCGAATAAAGAAATTGATCTATCTAAAGTTCAACACGATTTAGATCGAAGAAGACCTGGTCAGTCTAAAATTGTAACTCAGAGAAAAGAAAGTGATAAAGTTGAGTTTTTATCAGGAATATTTGATGGAAAAACAACTGGAACCCCAATTGGATTTATAATAGTTAACAAAGACCAAAAATCTAAAGACTACGATCACATAAAAGATATCTTTAGACCATCACATGCAGATTTTGTTTATCAGAAGAAATATGGAATTAGAGATTATAGGGGAGGTGGTAGAAGTTCGGCCAGGGAGACTGCTTGTAGGGTTGTTGCTGGATCAATTGCAAAACAAGTTTTAAATGAAATTTCTTTTAACGCATTTGTATCAAAAGTCGGAAATATTGAAATTAATTCTGACTTTTCTAAAATCAATTTTGATAATACTGAAAAAAATCCTGTTAGATGTCCAGATTTAAAAAAAGCTAAGGAAATGGAATCTCTTATTAAGACTATAAGAAAGGACGGTGATACGATAGGAGGGATTGTCTCATGTGTAATTAAGAACGTTCCTGTTGGTATAGGAGAGCCAGTATTTGATAAATTACATGCTGAATTAGGAAAAGCTATGCTTTCTATAAATGCTGTCAAAGGATTTGAATATGGAAGTGGGTTCAGTGGAGTTGAGATGAGAGGAAGCGAACATAATGACGAATACAAATCTGATGAATCAACAAAAACTAATTTTTCAGGTGGAATACAAGGAGGTATAAGTAATGGAATGGATATTTATTTTAACGTTGCATTCAAACCTGTAGCAACTATAATGAAAGATCAAAAAACTATTGATGCGTCTGGAGAAGAAACAAACATTTCTGGCAAAGGAAGACATGATCCTTGTGTAGTTCCTAGAGCTGTACCTATTGTTGAATCAATGGCTGCTCTTGTTATACTTGATATGATTCTTATTAACAATTCAAGAAAATTATGAAAAATATTTCATTACACTGGAAAATAATTATTGGAATGTTTCTCGGTGTTTTAACTGGATTAATTTTTAGCTCAATTAACGGTGGAAGTATTATTATCACTAATTGGATTAAACCCTTTGGGACCATTTTCATTAATTCCCTCAAATTAATAGCAATCCCACTTATTTTAGCTTCCTTAATTAAAGGGATTTCTGATTTAAAAGACATATCAAAACTTTCATCAATGGGTTTTTTAACAATAATGACATACATATCTACAACAGTTATTGCTGTCTCCATTGGTTTATTGGTTGTGAACACAATGGGGCCTGGAAAAAGCATTAGTGATGAAACAAGAACTGAACTAATTAATGCCTATTCAGTTGATGCAGAAGAAAAAAGAGATATTGCTAAGGAGAAAAAAAAATCAGGACCACTTCAGCCTATCATAGATTTAGTTCCCTCTAATTTTCTTAATGCTGCTTCAGATAACAAAAACATGCTTCAAGTGATTTTTTTTTCAATACTATTTGGTATTGCTATGATACTAATTCCAGCAGAAAAAGCTAAACCAGTAAAAAGTTTTTTTGATTCCTTAAATGATGTTATTTTAAAAATTATTGATATTATCATGTTATGTGCTCCAGTTGGTGTTTTTGCTCTTTTAGCATCATTGATAGTTGAAGCACCTAATATCGATCTTTTAAAAAGTTTAATATTATATTCTGTAACATTATTAACAGGTTTGTTTGTAGTTATCGTTGTTTATCTAATTTTTATCAAAATTTTTCTTAAAAGAAATTTAAAAGATTTTATAAATGGAATTTTACCTGCACAACTCGTCGCATTTTCTACTAGCTCAAGTGCAGCTACTTTACCAGTTACTATGGACAGAGTTGAAAATCAACTAGGAGTTAAAAAAGAGATTTCAAGTTTTGTGTTACCAATTGGAGCAACTATAAATATGGATGGAACTGCTGTTTATCAGGCTGTTGCTGCAGTTTTTATTGCTCAGACATTTGGTTTAGACTTAAGTTTGATTGATCAATTAGGTATTATTTCAACAGCCACACTAGCATCAATAGGTGCAGCTGCAGTCCCTAGTGCTGGGATTATTGTGTTAGTAATTGTTTTGGCACAAGCAGGAATTCCTGAAGCTGGATTAGCATTGATTTTTGCTGTTGACAGACCTTTAGATATGTTTAGGACTGTAGTTAATGTAACTGGTGATGCAATGGTTTCATTAATTGTATCTAAATTTCAAAAATCTTGAGTGTAAAAATCTCAGAGTCCTGGAAAATAATTTTAGAAAATGAATTTCAATCTGACTATTTTAATAATATAATCTCCAATACAAAAAAAGAATATTCTAATTTTAAATGTTATCCAGCTGCAAAAAATATTTTTAAAGCCTTTGATGAATGTCCTTTTGAAAAACTAAAAGTTGTAATAATAGGTCAAGATCCATATCACGGTGAAAAGCAAGCTAATGGTCTTTGTTTTTCAGTTAATGAAGAAGTTGAAAACCCTCCATCATTAAAAAATATCTTTAAAGAATTAAATAGTAATATTTCACATAAAAAAAGGATTAATAGTAATTTAATAGACTGGTCAAAACAAGGTGTTCTTTTATTAAACTCAATACTTACCGTTAGAAGAAAATTTCCAGGCTCCCATCAATATATTGGATGGGAAAACTTTACTAATAATGTAATTGAAATAATTTCAAAAGAAAAAAACAATCTCGTCTTTATGTTGTGGGGTAATTATGCTAAAAACAAAGAAAAATTTATTAATAATAACAATCATTTAATTCTTAAAAGCGGTCATCCATCTCCATTGAGTGCAAACAAAGGCTACTGGTTTGGAAATAAACATTTCATAAAGTGTAATGATTTTTTGAGAAATAATAGATTAGATACAATCAATTGGATTTAATAATAATTAAATTTAAATTAACGTTAAAAAAAAGATCTCATGAAAAAATTTTTTGAATTTAGAGGAACAATTAATGGTTCGAGTTTTATTCTCAGATTATTATTCACTATAGTTCTATCCTTTCCATTCCTTATTTTATGTATTGCATGGGGTTCAACATTGATTTTTAATTATGTTGATATAGATTTTGGAAGTGCAGGTAGTATGAGCATAACAGAGTCGAATGAAGTTGGAGAAAAGGCAGGTGAGAAGATTGCTCAAGAAATTTATGAGATTGGCCCTTCTAAATGGTTTTCTCAAAATCTTTCTTTTGGTTGGATTGCTTCATTAATCTTTTCTTTAGTTCCTTTAATTTGGTTTGGATTAGCAACTTATTATAAGAGAGTTTCAGCATTGTTTTACTCAAACAGGGTTAAAGCATTTTTTTTATTCATTTTAGCTGAGACTATTCTTGACATGATTTCATTAAATTCAAACAACTCTTTTGTTTATTGGATTTGTACAATAATTGGATTTGTAATTTTCTTTTATTTTGTATTAAAAAATTCACCTATTGGAGAGCATGATGGTTAATTTTAACCTCCAACTCTTTTTACAGTGTGACCATTATTTTCAAGTATATCTATGATCTTTTCTCTTTTATCGCCCTGGAAGTATAATTCACTATTTTTAATACTACCTCCAATTCCAAGTTTATTTTTTATTGATTTTGCTATAGCTTTTAATTCATCATTTTTTACTCCCAAAAAACCTTTTACAATAATTACTGGTGTTCCTGCTCTTCCTTTCACGGAATAATGTGCTTCTAAGTTTTGTATTTTAATCTTTTTCTTAATTTCGAATGATTCAGGAGGCTTATAGTCGTTTGGAATTAATGCTTTTAAATCGTCTAGAGAGCTTAGTTTCTTCATTACAAAACACCTATGTCTTTTAGTCGTTGAATTAGAAAATCATGTGCAGTTATATCGTCATACTTCTTGGGATTGTTTTTATCAATACATGAATCTAGAACATTTAAATTCATTGACCCTATTGGATGGAGAAAAAAAGGAATAGAATATCTAGACTTCTTCCACAAATCTTTCGGTGGATTAATAACCTTGTGAATAGTCGATTTTAACTTATTATTAGTATATCTGGAAAGCATATCGCCTACATTTATAACTATCTCATCTTTTTCAGCTATAGCATCAATCAATTCACCATCGTTTGTTAAAACTTGTAAACCTTTTCCGTGAGC
>JBELHE010000023.1:0-19531 GCA_042091575.1 Cryomorphaceae bacterium | reverse complement strand
TAATTGAGATGGAATCTATTAGAAATATTGCAATTATAGCTCATGTTGACCATGGCAAAACTACTTTAGTTGACAAAATATTACATCACTGTAAATTATTTAGAGAGAACAAAGAAATGGGTGAGCTAATATTAGATAATAATGAAATTGAAAAAGAAAGAGGTATTACAATTCTTTCAAAAAATGTTTCTGTTCAATATAAAGGTGTTAAAATTAATATAATTGATACACCAGGTCATGCTGATTTTGGAGGAGAAGTTGAAAGAGTTTTAAATATGGCTGACGGCGTATTGCTTCTAGTTGATGCTTTTGAGGGTCCAATGCCGCAAACGAGATTTGTATTACAAAAAGCTTTAGAACTAAAACTAAAACCATTAGTTGTTGTTAATAAGGTTGATAAAGAAAATTGCAAACCTGATGAAGTTTATGAATCTGTATTTGATTTGATGTTTGATTTGGACGCTGAGGAATGGCAATTAGATTTCCCTGTAATTTATGGTTCAGCAAAACACAATTGGATGTCAGATGATTGGAAAAACAAAACTGATAATGTAGAGTATCTTCTTGATTCAGTTGTAAAACATATTCCTTCACCAACAGTCTCAGATGGGACACCACAAATGCTCATAACTTCATTAGATTATTCTTCATTTACAGGAAGAGTTGCTATTGGAAGATTACAAAGAGGAGTTTTAAATCAGGGAGATAATATTAGTTTAGTTAAAAGGGATGGTTCTATCTTAAAATCAAGAATAAAAGAATTAAATATTTTTGATGGATTAGGTAAGTCAAAAGTTACAAGTGTTAAAGCCGGTGATATTTGTGCAGTAGTTGGTTTAGATAATTTCGAAATTGGAGATACAATAGCAGATTTTGAAAATCCTGATGCATTACCAACAATAAATATTGATGAACCAACAATGAGTATGCTCTTCACAATTAATGACTCTCCATTTTTTGGCAAAGAAGGTAAATTCGTAACATCAAGACACATAAAAGATAGATTAGAAAAAGAATTAGAAAAAAATTTAGCAATGAATCTTGAAGAAACTGGGTCTGCTGACAAATTTTTAGTTTTTGGGAGAGGTGTTCTTCATTTATCTGTACTTATTGAAACTATGAGAAGAGAAGGTTACGAATTGCAAATTGGACAACCACAAGTTATAATTAAAGAAATAAATGGTATAAAATCTGAACCTGTTGAAGAGCTAATAATTGATTTACCAGAGCATGTTTCAGGAAAAGCAATTGAGATGGTAGCATTGAGAAAAGGAGAAATGTTAAGTATGGATGCAAAAGGTTCAAGAATGGTATGTAAGTTTATAATTCCATCAAGAGGGATTATTGGATTAAGGAATTTATTGATTACTGCTTCAGCTGGTGAAGCTATAATGAACCACAGGTTTTTGGAATTTCAGACTTTTAAAGGAAACATGCCTAAGAGACTAACTGGTTCTTTAATTTCTATGGAACAAGGAACAGCAATTCCATATTCTTTAGATAAACTAAAAGATAGAGGAAGATTTTTTATAAGTCCAGGAGATGCAATATATACTGGTCAAGTAATTGGTGAGAATACCCGTGCTGACGATATAGTAGTAAATGTTACTAAAACAAAAAAACTATCAAATGTAAGAGCTGCTGGAACTGATGATAAGGTTAAATTAGCACCACCTATTAAATTTGGCTTAGAAGAAGCACTAGAGTACATTCAAAAAGACGAATATGTAGAGGTGACTCCCCAAACTATAAGATTAAGAAAAATATATTTAGATGAAAATGTTAGAAAGAGAAATAGTAAAGATTAATTAATCTCTTTAAGATCCAATATTGCTGTAAGCTCTAAATCCCAAATTAAGGGTAATAAATAATAAACTATTAATGTTAAAAATAATATGGATAATAAATTCATCCATATTCCCGACTTAATCATATTAGGGATTGTCAAATGACCTGATCCAAAAACAACAGCATTTGGTGGTGTTGCCACAGGGAGCATGAAAGCACAAGAAGCTGCAACTGTTGCTCCAACCATTAAAACTAGGGGATTAACCTCAATTGTTAATGCCAATGGGGCTAAAACAGGAATAATCATTGCTGTTGTTGCTAGGTTTGAAGTGATCTCAGTCAAAAAATTTACTATAAAAATTAAAAATAAAAGAATAATAAAAATTGAAGCACCCTCTAATAGTGTCAATTGACTACCAATCCAATCAGAAAGACCACTTGTCGTAAAACCTTTTGCTATTGCTAAACCTCCTCCAAATAGTAAAAGAATCCCCCAAGGCAATCTGATTGCTTCTTCCCAATTAATTAGTTTTCTTTTTTTTTCTTTAGAAGCAGGGATAATAAATAAAATTATTGCAGAAATAACCGCGATTATAGTGTCATCAATGTTTGGTATAAACTTTTCTAGAAATAGTGAACGGAATATCCATGCTAACGCTGTTGTGATAAAAACTAATAAGACAATTTTTTCTTCATAGGATATTTTTCCGAGAGAATTTATTTGTCTTTCAATTTCAAATCTTCCACCTGGAAGAGACTTTTGTTTTAGTGAAAAAGTAAATTGAGTTAAATATTTCCAACTTATAAATAATAGAATTAATGAAATAGGAAGTCCAAATAGTAACCATTTTGAAAAGGTTATCTCTATACCATATGTTTCTTGAACAATTCCAGCTAATATTAAATTAGGTGGAGTTCCTATTTGTGTAGCTATTCCACCAATTGAAGCACTGTAGGCAATACACAACATTAATGTTTTTCCAAAAACTTTATTTTCATTTTCAATTGAATTAGGATTGTCAATTAATTGGGTAATTATACTCATACCAATTGGTAGCATCATTACTGAAGCCGCTGTATTTGAAATCCACATTGAAAGGAATGCTGTAGATATCATAAAACCAAGGATAATATTCTTAATATTAGTACCAATAAAATTAATAATATTTAATGCTATTCTTTTGTGCAAACCCCAACGTTCAATTGCGATTGCTAATATGAAACCTCCTATGTATAAGAAAATATAGCGATGTCCAAATGATGATGAAGTTTCCACCAAACCGAGACCACCAGTTAATGGAAATAATATAATTGGCAATAAGGAAGTTATTGCATAGGGTACAGCTTCGCTTATCCACCAAACTGCGATCCAAAGTGTTGAAGCTAAAATTGCATTAGCCTCAGAACTTAACCCATTAGGTTTAAAAAAAAAGATAGTAATAAAAAAAAATACTGGTCCTAATACTAATCCTAATTTTTTATGCATAATTTTTTTTTATACTAATTTAAAAAACAAATAAATCTGAATGATCAAGAAAATAAATAAACATAGTCAATCTTGATGAATTAAAAGATGCTTAAAATTATTTCCAATATAATTTCCTACCCAAAATCCAAGTGCCATTATAGTTAGAGAAGGGTTAAACCCAGCATTGTTAGGAATTAAACTGCCATCAGCTATAAATAAATTATCAATATCATGAACCTTTCCATATTTGTCGGTTACTGATGTTTGTTTGTCATTTCCCATTCGTGCTGTTCCAGCTTGATGCTGACCTCTTCCTTGTCCTTTTCCGCCAATTTTTTGCCAGGTTCGTATTGCTCCTGCTTCTTTTAGAAGTAGTTCAGCTTTATCAGATAAAAATTTACAATGTTCATGATCTAAAAAATGACGCTCACCTGAGAATTGAATAATAGGAATTCCCCAATAATCTTTATATTTTTCACTAATATTTACTCTTGAATAAAAGCTTGGAATTTCTTGAATTGGGCCATTTACTCTTGATAGTCTTTTGAAATTTTTTCTTTGAAAATCTTTATGTTTCAAGCCCCACATTTTTGATCCTGGTGGTCTTATTTGTGAAAATTGATATGGGAGTCTATTAAATTCATTATGTAGTATTCCCCCACCTATAATTTTTTTGTTATTGTGACTAAAATTTGAAATAGCAACATTTGCACCAGGACCATTAAAATCTAATATTTCATGATCAAAAAGTCCGACAGCTCCGGTATATGCGTGAGCTTGTAGATTACGTCCAACCCAATCATTATTATTACCAGCACCATTTGGAAAAAATTTTGATTTAGAATTTAGCAGTAATCTGGCTGTTTCATTTGCAGAAGCTGAAACAACAACAATATCAGCGCTCTGAAAATACTGTTGCTTATTTTTATCATAATATTTGACTCCTTTTACAACAGATTTATCATTGAGAATTAATTCTGAAACAATACATTCAGTCCTAAGTTCACAATTACCGGTTTCAATTGCTTTCGGAATAACGGTATTTTGAGTTCCATTTTTTGCACCAACTGGACAAGCGTTTCCTACACAAATACTATTTCGCATGCAAGGTGTCCTGTCATTAAATGGGATTGAATTTCTAAACATAGGAACTGGAAAAGGATTCCAACCTAATCTTTTAGCAGCTTTCTCTAAAATTTTTCCTTCATTATTAATTTCAAAAGCAGGCATTGGATAAGGTTTTTTTCTCTCAGATGAAAAAGGGTTTTTCGTATCATCTCCGGAGACCCCAATTTCCCATTCTGCTTTTTCATAAAATGGTTCTAAATCCTGATATGAAATTGGCCAATCTTCAAGTGTAGATCCTTTAACATGACCATATAGCGATTTCATTTTAAAGTCCTCCTCCATAAATCTCCAAGCCATTGCACCATAGCTAACTGTTCCAGACCCTACGCATTCTGCTATATTTCCATAACCTTGTAATGAACTAAATATTTTTTCATTCCCTAGGTTATCAAGATATGATCTCGTGTTTTTAACAAAATCAGGTCCAAAATTTGCTCCCAGAATTTGATTTCTTTGATCACTTAATTCATTATTCGATTTATTGTTATAACCAATCCATTTACCTTTTTCAAATAAAACCACAGAATAACCTAGTACTGACAATTCTTTAGCTACAACACCTCCCCCAGCTCCAGATCCTACAATTACAACATTAACATGATCTTTAAATGACATTAACTAATTGTTTTTGGGTGATTCTAATCTTTGCCTTAATAGTCCATCAATTTTCATAATATCAAAACTTATAAAATTTTTGTTACCTCCATTTATCGGAGATCCATAAAAACCTTGCATTGTGTGTAAGCGAATTTTATTAAAAAAAATTGATGGATTATTCCAACTTATATTCTTTATTTCATTTTTCTCCATCATTTCCATAATTTTTATCTGTTCATTAGTTTTAAGTTCAATGAATTCTTTATCATAGTTTTTAAAACAAAATTTTTCTAGTTTTTTGATACTTTCCCTATATAAAATAGAATCATGTTTAAAATAAGTAACTAATTGTCTGTCTATATAATAGACTACTTCAGCATCCGTGGCTCCACTATATATTTCATCGGAAGGAATTATTTGTTCACATAATGAAACTATACATTTAGCCTCATTAGTATTAAAAAAAACAAATGATGAGTTTTTTTCTTTAATAACACATCCAGGAAAAAATAAAATTCCACCTGCAATTAATGATTTTTTTGTAAAATCTCGTCTATTTATTGAATTCACCAAACAATTATTAGATAATATATATATTAATTGAAATTAAAAAAAGAAATTATTAATTTTCATACTTACTAAAAAATAATTAATGAAAAGAAGAAGTTTTAATAAGGTATTTACAGCATCACTTTCTGGGATTTCGATTAGTCCAAGTATTGTTTCAAACTTAAAACCCTCTGAAAAACTTGGAGTTGCATTGGTTGGATTGGGAAATTACTCAACAAAAGCACTTGGACCAGCTCTTTTAAAAACTAACCATTGTGAATTAAAAGCAATTGTTACAGGAACTCCTACCAAAGAAAAAATTTGGCAAAAAGAATATAATTTGAGAGATAATAATATTTATAATTATGAAAGTTTTGAATCAATTTCAAATAACGACGAAATTGATATAGTTTATATTGTTCTTCCTAATAGCATGCATAAAGAATATACTATTAAAGCACTAGAGGCAGGTAAACATGTGATTTGTGAAAAACCACTTGCTTTAAACGCTAATGAGGCTAGAGATATGATAAAAGTTAGTAAAAGGGTTAAAAAAGAGCTATTTGTAGGCTATCGACTCCACTACGAACCACATCATTTACAATTGATTAATATGTGTAAAAATGAAGATTTAGGGAAATTAAAAATAATTAATGCTGCTTTTGGATTCAATATGAGAACAACCGGACACTGGAAGCTTAAAAAATCATTTGGTGGTGGAGCGCTAATGGACGTCGGAGTATATGCTATTCAAGCTGCAAGGTATACGTCAAACGAGGAGCCTATTTCAATAAGCGCTAAAGAATATAAGACAGACTTAAAAAGATTTAGTGAGGTTGATGAAACTATCATATGGGAAATGGAATTTCCTAGTGGAAAGATTGCCAATTGCACTACTTCATTCTCCTCAAATCTAAATTATTTACACTGTGCATTTGAAAGGGGATTTGCAAAATTAAACCCTGCATATGGATGGGGAAGAGTTTCTGGTCAAATATCTAGGGGTAAATTAACTTTTCCTCAAGTCAACCAACAAGCTGCTCAAATGGATGGAATTTGTGATTTTTTAAATAAAAAGATTCCTCACAACAATATAGGAGGTGATGAAGGTTTGAGGGATATGATTATAATAGATAAAATAATTGAATCAACTAAAAAAGATGGTAAAAGGATATTAATTTGATTTTTTTGTTTGAATTGATATAATGACAAGATTAATTGTTTTTTTATTTTTAGTAATTTTTATTGAGCTATATGCCTACAGATCAATAAAAACCATTTTTAATTCCAGAATAAAGATTTTATACATCTTTTTAAATTCCTTAATTTATTTAGTGTTTTTTATTCAAATATTTTTTTTCTATGACAGAAATTTTAATTTATTTTTCTCATATAATTTAACTCTAATTTTTATTCTATTTATTTCTAAGTCAATTATAATGTCTTTTCTTCTGATGGAGGACTTTTTTAGGATTATTTCATTTGCATTCAATAAAGTTTTAAAACATAAAAAAACTAATTTAAGTAGAAGGAGTTTTGTGAGCAATATAGCATTAGCTATTGGGTCTATTCCAATACCATTCATGGTTCATGGAGTTTTAAGCGGTCGATATAATTTTAAAGTAATAAAACATGTTTTATATTTTAAAGATTTACCTAAAAATTTTGATGGTTTTAAAATTACACATGTTTCTGATTTTCACTGCGGCAGTTTGGAAAATAAGAAAAAAATTGGATATGGAATAAATTTAATAAATGAACAAAAATCAGATTTAATATTATTTACAGGTGACTTTGTTAACAATACATTTAAAGAAATTATTCCATGGAAAAAGTTGTTATCTAAACTAAAGGCGGCTAAAGGTAAGTTCTCAGTATTAGGAAATCATGATTATGGTGATTATTTTCAATGGAAATCTGATTCTGAAAAGAAAAAAAATTTTGAGAACTTAAAGAATATCCAGCAAAAAATGGGATTTAATCTTTTAATGGATGACAGCTTTTATATAAGTAAAGGAGATCAAAAAATAGCATTAATTGGAGTTGAAAATTGGGGAGATGGATTTAAGAAAAAAGGAGATATAAATAAAGCAATCTCTAAAATCAAAGAAAATGACTTTAAAGTTTTAATGAGTCATGACCCCTCACATTGGGAAAAAATAATTATTGATCATAAAAACAAATTCCATCTAACATTGTCTGGTCACACACATGGAATGCAATTTGGGATTGAAATACCTGGACTTATAAAATGGAGTCCTGTGAAATATAGATATAAATATTGGGCCGGAGTCTATGAAAAGAAATCTCAATATATTAATGTTAATAGAGGTTTTGGTGTACTAGGTTTTCCAGGAAGAATTGGGATTTGGCCAGAAATAAGTGTTATTGAACTGCGAAAAAGTTAGATATCAATCATAACTACTTTATCTTCTTTATTAAAGTTAAACTCAAATTTATGAACTTTACCATCTATATCTAACTCACATTCATACAATCCATAAAATCCTCTGAAAGAAAATTCATTGTTTAAATTTAATTCTTTAGTAATTTTAGTGGACCATCTGTTTTTAATTAAATTTTCAAGTGTCAAAAATGATTTTTTTTCAGAAAGATCTTTAAACAATACTCCCCCAGCATGGCCTCTCCAAGCATTTTGATCAGTTAAATTCCAAATAGTTATTGAAGAAACACTTGGGTGACTAAAAGCAAGCGTGTAAAAATCTTTTAAGTAATCTGATTGAAAATCTTCAAAACTTGGTAGACTAGGCAAGTCATACTCACCTCCATTTTTAATTATACTATCTCTTTTTTTTAAAAAAACTTGGTGATCTTTCCAGTTTTTAAATCGTTTAGAACTTGTGACAGTGATTTCGGTGAATTGAATGTTTTTTCCCAAAATAGCGTAATCTTCGATTTGATTCCATAATTGTTCTTCAGACATAACGTTATCATCAGATTGCATATGAGCTTGCATTCCTATTGAACTGTAATTTAAACCTTGATCAATAAAAAACTTATTGATTTTAAAAAATTCGGGGTCCTTAGCATGATAATGATTGTTAGAATAATTTTTTGATGAACTTACTGAGTTTACATAATTATAAATTTCAACCATTGCAGGATATATACCACCCTTGTAATTTATCCAATCTCTTATTGAACTTGGTGGAATATGTGGTTTAAAAGGACCTATAGGTTCATTATACACATCCCAATCGTTAATTTGTGGATATGTTTCAATTAATCTCTTCATATGATTTTTAATCAACATGTCTAATTCATCAAGATTTTTATAGCTTCTTATCCAATCAGGCATTGCTTCATGCCACATTAATGGATGTCCTTTAATTCTTATGTTATTTTTATCTGCCCAAAATAAAACATCATCATAAAACTTCTCCATCTTTCCACTCTTATTTCTTTCATCAGTTAATGCCCAGTACATTCCAACAGTAGCATAATTAAATACTCTCTTTACTTGTTGTAAATATTTATCAGCATATTTTGTTCCCCAAAACCTTCTTAGTTGTGTAAAAGAAACTCCAAATTTGAAATCATGATTTTTTAATTTTAATTTTAATTTTCCTGTTTTATTTTTAATTGACTTATCTATTTTAAAATTTAATATTAAATCTCCTTTCCTGTATTTTTCAATTCTATCACTAGCGCCATCTAGTTGCCATGATTCATGTTTGTCATTGTCCTGGGAAAAAAGATAAAAAGGAACAATTAATATAAAAAAAAGGAATTTTCTCATTTGATTTAAATTATTTTTTTAGTTTAATTTTAAATTTAAAAATTAAGAATATTTTTGAAATTATTGACCTATATTTAAAATATTCTTTGCATAAAAATGAAGAAATCAACAATAAAAGATATTTCTATTGCTTCTGGCTTCTCTAACTCTACAATTTCCAAAGCGCTTAATAATAATAAAGAAATTAGTAAAAAGACAAGAGATAAAATTAAAGCAATTGCTAATAAATTAAATTACAGTCCTAATTTCTTTGCTAGTCGTTTGAGAAATAATATTGTAAAAAATATAGGAATTATTATCCCTGATATACTTAATTATTATTTTGCTAAAGTTATTAAGGGAGTTCAACTTGAGTTATATAAGTCTGGTTATAACTTAACCTGCTTTTTCAGTGAAGAATCTGCGACCAATGAAAAAAAAATTATAAAAAAATTGAGAGATGGTAGTATTGCTGGATTAATGATATCATTAGCCAATGATAAGTATGAAGAAAATACAGTAAAAACACTCGAAGATCTTCAGTCATATAATATCCCAGTAGTTATGTTCGATAGAATCTCTAACGAATATAAATGTGATAAAGTTTATATGGATAACTTTAAAGCAACTTTTGACTGTATTGATCATTTATCAAAAAGAGGAAAAAATAAAATTGCTTTTATTTCACCCATTCATAATACAATAATTGGAAAGGAGAGGCTTAATGGTTATGTTGAAGGTTTAAAAATTAATAAAATTGAATATAAACCTGAACTATACATTCCCTCCAGTGAAAGTGATAATATTCAAAGTGAAATAATAAAGTTAACCGCAGATAAAAAAATTGATGCAATAATATGCATGGATCCTCAAATTACAGTTCTAATACATAGTCTATTATTAAATTTAGGTTATAAAATTCCTGATGATATTGCTCTTTTAGGTTTTACAGATGGCCCCATGTACGAATTTATTAAACCAAGTATTACTTGTGTCAATCAACATGGTGAATATTTAGGAAAACATTCAGCTAAGATTTTAATAGATAGAATTAATAATAAATTAGGATTAGATTTTATTAATGAAAAAGTTCCTACATCATTAATTATAAGAGATTCGACCTAATCAAAATAAACGGGTGATGTATTTTTATCTTTCAAAGTATTCTTTAGTAATTCAACTGCTTTTTTAGGTTTTAAATTTGAATCGTAAATATATTTAAACTCATGATTAGAGACTTCATTTTTATCATAAACACCCCATGTATTAAAGGTAACAACTCCATTTGCCCTCTTGGAAATTAATGTTTTTAAAATATTTGAATATCCATTTGCCTGTCTCTCATAATTATTTGCTGTAGGATTATTTCCAACCAACCTATAATCAATTTCAGTTATGTGAAAGTCTAAGTCATTTTGATGAGCCCAATCAATGATTGAAAGTAAATAATCAATTTTTTCCTTATTTAACGATAAAATTACATTATCTCTCAAATGACCCTGCCATCCAAGTCCATCAACTCTGAGACCTTTGCCTTTAAGGTACAGAATAGTTTCTTTTACTTTATCCCACATTTCTGGCTGCATACCAGCATGTTGATTAAACACCAAACTCACATTCGGAGCATGTTGATTTGCAATTTCAAAAGCTTTAATAATATATAGAGGAACTCCATCATCATTTTTTCCGATTTGAGTCCACGGATTTTCCCATAAATTTGTTCCATCTTTTTTATCAGTCCACTCACCATTTGATAGAATAGTTTCATTTACAACATCCATCCACAAAACATTGCTATTATTACTAACTCTTTTACAAAGTTCTGTTAGGTATTCTTGATATAGTATTGATAGCTCATTAATAGTTCTTGAGTCATCCTTAGCCCATGTTGATGATTGTGGTCCAACTGGACCATGAACACGCATTTTAATATTGTTTTTTGTGGCGAAATCTAAAAAAGCATCTACTCTAGTCCAGTCCCAAATATCCGGTTCTGGATGAACAATAGTTTGCTTAAAAGAGTTCTCAGGAGTTGTATAATCAAATTCATTAAGAAAAAGCTCTTCAACATTAGTGTTTAATTGGTAATAATTTAAGGTTGCACCAAAAACAAAAGAATTTGTATCATAATTATCGGAAACTATTTTTTTAAAAGATTCTTGAATGATTACTTCACTTGAATCATCATCATCATCATCAATAATTATCTCAATTGAATCATCATTACTTGAACATGAAATAATAAAAAAAATAAAAAGAATTAAATACTTATTCATAAAATATTTTATTTAGGTAAACGGATTATTGTATTTTTTTCAATTAACGATTTTTTGATTGAATAAAACGCTTGTGTAGCTCTTAAGTCATTGTCGTAAATACTTAAAATATTTTTCGGGTATGATCCAGGACCTTTTTTACTTTTCAGGCCCCAGTGATTTAATGTTACTAAACCAGAATCTCTTTTTGCAATTAAAGTATTTATAATATTACTATAAGATATTGATTGTCTCTTCAAAACGTTTATCGAATTTGGATCCTCATCTCTAAGCCAATAATTAAGCTCTGTAACATGAAACCCCATTTCATTCAAATGACACCAATCAATTAGGTAAGATAAATAGTCTAAATCTTTCTTTACTAAGCCAGCACCATTTTTATCTCTAAGGTGTGCCTGCCAACCCAAACCATCAACTCTTAATCCCTTGTTTTTAAGATATTTAATTGTTTCTAAAACTTTTTCCCACATTTTCCTTTCCATTCCTCCGTTGTGATTATAAACTAACTTAACATTTGGTGCATATTTTTGAGCAATTTCAAAAGCTTTAATGATATAAATAGGGTAACCATCAGAATTAAGACCAATTTGTGTCCATGGGTTTTCCCAACTTGAATCACCTGGTTTATCTGAAAACCATTCTCCATTTCTTAAAACAGTTTCGTTGACAACATCCATCCATTTAACACTTGGTTCATTGTTAATTCTTAAACATAGCTCGGTAAAATATTCCTCCATATTTAACATTAACTCTTCTTTTGTTCTATTGTCATTTTTTGCCCACTTAGAAGCTTGAGGGCTAATTGGGCCATGGATTCTAACAGTTAAGTTGTTTTTATTTGCAAACTCAATCCAATCATTGTGTCTATCCCAGTCCCAAACTCCAGGTCTTGGATGAATTCTAGATTGTTTTGAAGCATTTTCTGGCGTTAGATAATTAAATTCGCTTAAAAATAATTTTTCTGTTTTAGAATTTTTATTCAAAGCTGAATATGTGAATGTAGCTCCAACATAAAATGAGTCCAAAGCATATCCTGAATCTTTTAGAATATTTTTAACGGAGTATTTCTCTTGGCCTGAAGAAAAGAAAAATCCAAACAATATAATTATTAAATATTTCAATATTAAAACACAACTGGTGAAAAGAACACTAAAATTCCAATTACAATTAATACTAAAACAGCTGAAAGAACAATATCTATTGTTGAATATGAATTTTCAGCACTTATTCTATCTTCTTTGGTTAATGTACCATAAGATAAACCTCGAATTTTTTGATAATCAGGTTGAGATGTTAATAACGAAACTGAAATACATAACACAACTGAAAATAAAAACATCCAAATAGCCATGTATGAAAAATTAATTGAGGCAAATTCAAATAAAAATCCACTACTAATTACACCTTCGTTAGTTGCAATTTCAGATCCTAACCTAAGAATTAGTAAAAAAAGTCCACTGAAAAGAGTTACAATTGCTGCTTGAGCATTAACTCTTTTCCATATTATTCCAAGCAGAAAAACAGTAGTTACAGGTGGAGCTATATAAGCCTGAACATTTTGTAAATATTGATACATAACGCCTCCACCAATTTTTTCCATTACTGGAATCCATGCAATCCCTAAAACAACAATAACAACAGTTGCTATTTTTCCAACATTAACTAAATATTGTTCAGACTTTTCAGGGCTTATTTTTTTATAAATATCAATTGTAAAAATTGTTGAGCATGAATTAAAAACAGAAGCTAAGGAACTCATCAAAGCAGCCATTAATCCTCCTGCTACCAGACCTTTAAGACCAACTGGAAGTAATGTGGTAACTAGCATTGGGAAAGCTCTATCAGCTCTCTGAAGACCTGTTTCAGGGTCAATAACACTAAATACCTCAGGATTTTGTATTGTCAGAGCATATGCAATGATACCAGGAACTAGAAAAATTAGAATTGGTAAAAGTTTAAGGTAAGCTCCAAAAATAGCTCCTCTTCTACCAATAGTAATATTATTAGCAGCTAATGTTCTTTGAACTATATACTGATCAGTACACCAGTACCATATACCCACAATTGTACCTCCGAAAAGCAATCCTGCCCATGGAAAATCAGGATCGTCCCATGGCCTCCACATATTGAAATGATCAGGGCTTACAGCAATTATTGTTTCTGTAAGTTGATTCCAGCCTCCAACTTCTTGGAAGCCTAAGTAAGTAATAATTACTGATCCTACAATTAAAACAACTGTCTGTAAGGTTTCAGTATATACAACAGCTTTTAAACCACCTATAATAGTATATATTCCGGTAAATACAACAATTCCAATTGCTCCAACCCAAAAATCAAGATTCAATAACTCTGAAACAACTATTCCACCAGCATAAATTGTGACTGAAACTTTAGTTAAAACATAAGCAAATAATGAAAAAACTGATAAAAACCATCTAGATCTACTATCAAATCTCTTTTCTAAAAATTCTGGCATTGTGAATGCTCCACTTCTGATATAAAAAGGTAAAAATAACCATCCCAAAAGTAATACAATCCAAGCATGAAGTTCATAATGTGCTAAAGGAGTTCCAGATGAAAATCCAGTACCTGCAAGACCGACTACATGCTCAGATCCAATATTAGATGCAAAAATTGAAGCACCAATTACAAACCAACCCACATTTCTTCCAGCAAGGAAATAATCTTCAGTATTCTTATTCCTTTGTAAAGCAACCCAAACGGCTACACCTATAAGAATAGCAAAATATAATCCTAAAACCACCCAATCTAATCCCTCAAAAATTGTTTTTGTTACTTCCATAATTTATTTGATATAATTAAATAATATATTTTCTATTAATTCTTGCTTACCGCTTTTTAAAGATAACTTTCCATTAGATTTTGCTAATTTATATAAGTCCTCTAATTTTAATTTTCCATCCACGAATTTCTTTCCGTTACCAGAATCAAAACTTTCATACCTTTTTCTTAACATTTCTGTTATTGGGGAATCCGTTAATAATTTATCTGCAACTAAAAGAGCTCTTGCAAAAGTATCTGCTCCTCCAATATGAGCCAAAAATAAATCTTCTAAATCTGTAGAATTTCTTCTTAATTTAGCATCAAAATTTATTCCACCTCCTTTTAAACCTCCGGCATTTAAAAAAACTAGCATAGCCTCTGTTGTTTCTTGTATATTGATAGGAAATTGGTCTGTATCCCATCCATTTTGGTAATCTCCTCTATTTGCATCAATACTTCCAAGCATACCTGCTTTAGCAGCAACAGTTAATTCGTGCTGAAAAGTATGTTGAGCTAATGTAGCGTGATTAACTTCAATATTAATTTTAAAATCTTTCTCAAGACCATATTCCCGTAAAAACCCAATAGAAGTTGCCGTATCAAAATCGTACTGATGTTTAGATGGTTCCATTGGTTTTGGTTCAATAAAAAACGTTCCTTTAAAACCTTTTGATCTTGCATAATCTCTACAAATTTTTAAAAATTGAGCCATATGATCAAGTTCTCTTGACATATCAGTATTCAATAAAGACATATAACCCTCTCTTCCTCCCCAAAAAACATAATTTTCACCATCTAATGCAATAGTTGCATCTAAAGCAAGTTTAATTTGTCCACCTGCTCTCGAAACAACATCAAAATCTGGGTTTGTTGAAGCCCCATTCATATAATGTGGATTTGAAAAACAATTTGCAGTTCCCCACAATAATTTAATACCTGAATCTTGTTTTTTCTTTTTAATATACTCTGTTATGTAAAGCAATCTTTCTTCCGACTCAGAAAAACTATCAGCCTCTTGAATCAAATCAAAATCATGAAAACAAAAATAATCAAATCCCATTTTTGATATAAATTCAAATGCAGCATCAGCTTTATCTTTTGCTGACTGTAAAGGGTCAGTTGACTTATCCCAAGGAAAGTTTTGAGTACCAGCCCCAAAAGGATCAGCTCCCTGTCCACAGAACGAATGCCAATATGCAACAGCAAACTTAAAATGCTCTTTCATAGATTTACCAGCAACTAATTGGTCTGGATTATAATATTTAAAAGCAAAAGGATTTTTTGAATCAGACCCTTCATAATTTATCTTGTCAATGCCTTTAAAATATTCTCTATTTCCTATTGTTATCATTTTTTTAATTTAATATTAAAGTTAATTTTTCTTTCCATCTGCTGTATGCATCATAATATATATTTTTATCATTTGATGGTATTATTCTTTTTAAAAAATCATTATTGTTGATTTTAGATATATCATTATCATAACTGGCAGCTCTTGCTGCACCGTAAGCCCCCGTAACATCATATATCTCAATTTCGTTATTTGCAAGAGTTGAAAATGTTTTAGAAAAAATATTAGATTGAAATAAATTATCATTTCCAGCTCTTATAACCGCAGGTTCAACGTTATCATTTTGCAAAATCTCTAAACCATATATCATTGAAAAAACTATTCCTTCCAGGGTAGAACGAATTAAATGATTTCTTGTATGCTTGTTCAAATTAATATTTGTGATATTTGATCCAAGTTCTTTGTTTTCGAATATTCTTTCTGGTCCATTACCAAAAGGAAATGAAAATAAACCTTCAGACCCAATTTCAACATTGGATGCTAGCTGATTCATTTCATAATAACTATCAATTCCTAAAATATTCTTCAACCATCTGTACTTAATACCAACACCATTAATACATAGTAACTTACCCAGTATAGCATTATCTTTATTATAATTGACATGAGCAAAATTGTTAATTCTCAGTGACTCCTCAGATTTTAATTTATCTGTAATTGCATAAATCACCCCAGATGTTCCTGCTGTTACAGCAACTTCACCTGGTTTGAGAATATTTAGCGATAGAGCGTTGTTAGGCTGATCTCCTCCTCTATATTTGATAGGAATATTAATTGGCAAGCCAGTTTGTTCCGAAGCTTTTTTAGTTGTATAACATTGATCTTTAAAATTTTCTACAACCCTTGGACATAAAGATGAATCAATTCCATAATAATCAAATAGATACTCTGCAATATTGTTTTTTTCAAAATCCCAAAATATACCCTCAGAAAGACCACAAATTGTAGTTGATGCTTCACCTGACAATTTGAAAGCTAAATAATCGCCTGGGAGCATGAATTTATAGACCTTGTCATAAATATTTGGAAGGTTTTGTTTGACCCAAGCAAGTTTAGAGGCAGTAAAGTTTCCAGGTGAATTGAGTAATGTTTTCATACATTTTTCACTTCCTAAATCAGTAAATGCTTTATTGCCTATATCAACTGCTCTGCCGTCACACCAAATTATTGAATTGTGAAGAAGATTTCCAGATTTATCAATTAATACAAGTCCATGCATTTGATAGGAAATACCAATTGATTTAATATCAGATGATTTGATCTTTGATTCTCTAATTATTCTTTTTGTCCCACTACAAAAACATTCCCACCAAAAGTTAGGGTCTTGTTCGGCCCAATTAGTTTGTTCGGAAATAATATCCATTTCTTTACTTGGTTCTTGAATTAAAAAAAATTTTTCTCCTGATTTTGCATCGGTGAGTGCAATCTTTAAAGATGAACTTCCCAAATCATAACCGATATTATACATAATTAATTAATGATTGTACTTATTGTTTTAATTGTTCCATCTTCATTATGATACATTTCAGAATATTTAACATTCCTTAAGTGATCCTGTCCAGACATTTGAGTATCATGATAAAAAAGATACCACTGATCACCAACCTTTAATGTTGAATGATGATTTGTCCAACCATCAACGGGATTATTTATAATACCTTGGTAAACAAAAGGACCATATGGGTTATCACTAGTTGCATATACAATCAAATGAGTATTTCCAGTACTGTAACTTAAGTAATATATTCCATCTTTTTTATGAACCCAAGCTGCTTCAAAAAATCTTCTTTCATGATCTTTGGTCATTATTGGATCACCGTTTTTATCAATAATTCTTACAGGTTTGGGATCTTCATCAAAACTTATCATATCATCTGACATTTTTGCAATTCTTGGTGAAATTGCTGGACCGTCAGGTATTCCACTGTCAAGCAACTCATTACCACAAACACCAGGTGAATATTCATTGTTTTCATCCCATCTTTGTAATTGACCTCCCCAAATTCCGCCAAAGTACATGTAATAGGAACCATCATCATCTTTGAAGACACTAGGATCCATACTGTAACTTCCTTCCATAGGTTTTTTTTGGGGTATAAAAGGACCTTCAGGTTTATCCGAAACTGCAGCTCCAATTTTAAAAACATCCTGTTTATCTTTAGTTGGGAAGTATAAATAAAACTTGCCATCTTTCTCAGCAGCATCAGGAGCCCAGAATTGTCTTTTTGCCCATGGCACATCTTCAAGATCTAATGCAACATCATGAATGGTTACAGGTCCGCCAATGTAGTCCATAGATAATACTCTATAATCTCTCATTGCATATTTGCCACCACAATCATCGATTGGCGGATTATCTAATAATATATCATGAGAGGGATAAACATAAATTTTACCATTAAAAATATGTGCTGATGGATCAGCTGTAAATATTTCGCTAACAAGTGGTTGATCTTTAAATTTTTTTTGACTTTGAATTACAAAAGACACTAATAGAGTTAAGTAAATAATTTTTTTCATTTTATTACTATTGGTTTGTTAGAGAAATCTCTCATTTTTTTTAATTTTTTTGAATATGAATCAACTAACTTTTTATATTCAGGGTTTTTTGAAATGTTATAATACTGTTTTTTATCATTTTCCATGTCAAACAACATGTTGTATAAAACTTTTCCTGTTCCATGCTGTAAAACCTCATGATATGAAAAATTGTTATCTTGAACAACCTCTAAAGTTTGATATCTACTATAAATTTCTTTTTTATGTTCTAAATTAGGATTTCTTAAAATAGGCACAAAACTCTTACCGTGAATATAATTTGGTGGTTTTATTCCAGCAATTTCGCAAATTGTTGGATATAAATCTACATATTCGACCATAGTATTAGTTTGAAACCCTTGTTCCATGTTTGGTGATGAAACAAGTAATGGAACGTGTATTGCTTCTTGAAAAGTATGGTGTTTACACCAAAAACCATGTTCACCGAGAAAAAAACCGTGATCACTCCAAAATACAATTGTAGTATTTTTTCTTAAGTCAAGATCATCTAGAGATTTTAAAAGTTTTCCAATTAATGTGTCTAAATAAGTAATTGTTGCATAATATGATTTGATTAAATCTTCTTCCATTTTTAAACTAACAGGACCAGATTGAGGGATATCAATGTACCAATTTCTAAGTTCAAGCCAATCATGAGCTATAGCTCTTTCTGGTGAATTAACTGGGACGGTTTTTTGTTTAGAAAAAACTAAATCGTTGGATTCATATAAATCACCATATTTTTTTGGTTGAATAAAAGGGAGGTGAGGCAAAATATATCCTACAGCTAGAAAAAAAGGTTCACTTGATTTCTTGTATTTTTTTAATTGATTGATAGCAACATTAGTTAATTTTCCATCATTATAATCATCATCAGAAACATTAGAATATTCAAAGGGTGGACCAGCAAGCTTTCCATCAGGTCTTAACTTTTTGATTTCTTTTTGTCTTTTTATAGAAATTGGATTTTTATAATCTGAACCATTTCTAAAACTGTAAAAATCATCCCAATCACTTTTTGAATCATCAGCAAAATGAGATATTTTTCCTATTGATGCAGTTTTATAACCATTCTTTTTAAAAATTTGTGCTAAGGTCGTTGCTTGTGGCACATCTTTATCGGCTCTTGAGGTGTAAGAGTCAAATCTCGTAAAACTTCCTCTAATACCAGTTAAAATACTAGCTCTGCTAGCTCCACAAACAGCAATATTGACATATGCTTGATTAAATTGTATGCTTTCTGTAGCTAATTTATCTAAGTTAGGAGTATGCATCTGTTTGTGACCATATGAATTTAATAATGGTCTTAAATC
>JBELHE010000022.1:0-19668 GCA_042091575.1 Cryomorphaceae bacterium | reverse complement strand
TTAATAAAAGTTTTCTTCAACCAAGATTATCTGCATTTTATTCTTTAAGCACTAGAATAGCTTATAGTGATAGGTTAATTGGATCTGGTGATTTTAATTATATCCCAATTGGAATTGTTGAGAATACTAACCAAAGAGTTTTGGCACCTGTTCAAGGCACTAAAATTATTCCTCCAAAATCATTTTCAGATCAATTCGATATTAATAAAGGTCAAAATTATGGCTTAAGTCTATCTATACCTATTCTTAATGGTTTTTCAGTTAGATCTAATGTAAATAGAAGCAAATTAAATGTTCAAAGAAGTGAAAACTTACTTTTTCAAAGAAAGTTGGATCTTGAAAATACTATTAACCAGGCATATAATGATGCTTTTGGATCTTTAAAAGCTTACGAAGCTTCTCAAAAATCTTTAGATGCAAGGAAACTATCATTTGAATATGCTCAAGAAAAGTTAAATTTAGGAGTTTTGAATCCTTATGAATACAGTCAAGTTAAACAGAGATATGAATCGTCTCAATCTGATTTAATAAGAGCTAAATTTGATTTAATTTTTAAAATTAAAGTTTTAGAGTTTTACTTCGGACTTCCTGTTAAGATTAACTAAATGGCATTGATCTTAAATATTGAAACATCAAGTACTAACTGTTCTGTATGTCTATCAAATAAAGGACAATTAATAGATTGTCTTGAAAAAGATTCACCTAGCTATTCGCATTCCCAAAAATTACACTCTTTTATAGCTGAACTGATGGATAGAAATAAAATTAAGTTTAAAGATTTAAATGCTGTTTCAGTTGGAATTGGTCCTGGTTCTTATACCGGTTTGCGAATTGGACTTTCAGCTTCTAAGGGTATTTGTTATGCTTTAAATATCCCTTTAATTTCAGTCTCTTCACTTGAAAATTTAATTACAAATATTGATTTTAATGGGCTATTAATCCCTACAATTGATGCAAGAAGAAATGAAGTATATTCTTGTGTTTACGATAAAAAAAATCGAATTATTAGAAATGAAATACCTGAAATTATTAACTCTAAATCATACTTAAATTTTTCAAGAAAAGATAGAATTTTGATTGTTGGTAGTGGTCAATTTAAATGTAAAGAAATTATTGAATTTGATTCTAATTTTAATTGGGACGAAAAAATTCAGCAACCTACATCAAAAAATATGTGTGAAATAGCAAATAAAAAATATGAACTATCAGATTTTGAAGATATTGCATACTGTGAACCAAAATATCTAAAAGAATTCAAAATAAATAAATAATCAACCATTAATTGCTACAACATTTGAAATCTTGCCAGGCAATTCATTTTTAAGCATATTTTCAATTCCGTTCTTTAAAGTAATTGTTGAAGATGGACATCCGCTACAAGCACCTTGTAAAACAACATTTACTTCCAAGGTCTTTTTATTGTATGATTGAAATAAAATATTTCCACCATCAGACGCAACTGCTGGTTTTATTTGAGTTTCAATTAATTCTGAAATTTTTTGAGAAACTTCATCAAGATTTTTTGTTTCTGTAATTTTTTCAGTTGCTTTATTTTTATCGACCTTAGGATCAATTATTTCATTTCCATCCTTAATGTATGAAAGAATAAATTCTCTAATCTCTAAGCTGTGATTTTCCCAATTATTTTTTGAGTTAATTGTAATTGAAATAAAATTAAAATCAATATAAATTTCATTAATAAATTCGTGATGAAAAAGAGCTTTTGCAATACTACATTTATCAGCTTCATCAATTTTTTTAAATTCATGAGAAATATTAACTAATCTTTTGTTACAAACAAATTTCATAACATTTGGATTGGGTGTACTTTCCGCATAAATAGTAATTGCGTTCATGTTTCCAGTATATATAATACCACCTTTATTAAGATAATTTTCAAGCTGCTTTACAACATCGTTTTGAACTTCATCCCAATTCAAAAAATCAAGTTTTTCAATTATCATTAAGTGTTTGTCAAGTATTACAGATTTTATAAAAGGGAGAAAAAATAGCTGTTTAACCAACGGAAATTGATTTAAATCAGAGTTTTCGTCTAATTTAATTCTCTTTTTATAAATTGTATTTTCAGATGACAATACAAGTGTGTTTTTATCTTCAGATTTTAGAATTTCTAATTTATAATTCATAATTAAATTTTAAATATTTTAAATTTTTTATTTAAAATGGCGTTCAAGGTTTCCTTACTACTGTTTGTGTAAAATGTATTGTAGACTTCACTTTTTTCTAAATTTTCTAATTTCAAGTTATTAAGAATACTTTTTGTATGTAATGCTACAGCTTGACTACATTCAAGTATTTCTACAGAGTTTTTTGTTATTTTTTTAATTGATTTCTTAATTAATGGATAGTGAGTACAGCCTAAAACTAATTTATCTATTCCACCATCAATCATTGGATTAATATATTTTTTTAGTAATTGATCAATTTTAGGACCAGAAAAAATTCCATTTTCAATTAAATCGACTAATCCTTTACCTTGTTTTTCAATTATTTCGATATTTTGACCATAAATTTCTGATGTTTGTTCAAACAAATTACTGCCTAGTGTGCCTTTTGTAGCTAAAACACCAATTATTCCTGTTTTTGTATTTAAAGCAGCAGGTTTAATTGCAGGTTCAATACCAACTAATGGTATTTTGTAAATATTTCTTAAATAATTAATTGAATTTGTGGTTGCAGTATTACATGCAATTATTATTATTTTACATCCTTTATTAATCAAAAACTCAATATTTTTTTCACATATCTTAGTTAGCTCTTCCTTAGTTTTTGTTCCGTAAGGGGAATTGATTGAATCTGCTAAATAAATTGTATTCTCATTTGGTAATAAGTTTATAATTGACTGCCATATGGTAATTCCACCAATACCAGAATCAAAAAAACCAATTGACTTATTATTCATGTAAAAAAAAACTATCTATAAAAATAGATAGTTTAATTTATTTAACTTGATATTTTATTATATTAAAATCCTAATTCTTTTTTTACATCAGCAATTAAATCTTTTCCGTCTGATAATATAAGTGCACCACCAGGAGTTGCATCAATTACGTAGATAAAACCTTGTTCTCTTGCAACTTTTTGTATTGCGGCTCTAGCTTTTTCAATTAAAGGTCTCAGTAAGTCAGCTTGTTTTTGCTGAATATCTTGAGCGGCAGTTTGCTGATATTGTTGAATGTTTTGTTCCATACCTTGTAGTTCTTTCGCTCGTGCTTGGTTAGTAACTTCAGTTTGATTTTGAGTATCAGCAGAATATGTTTGTAATTTTGTTTGATATTCTTTCATTGAAGCTTCAATCTCCGATTGATAAGTCTTTTGTAATTTTTCAATTTGCGCCTGTGCTTCTAAAACTTCGGGCATTTCACTTATTAGTGCTTGGGAATCAATATGTGCAACATTGCTTTGAGCAAAACTAACTGAACTAATTACTAAAAAAAGTATAGTTGTAAATAATCTTAAATATTTCATAGAATTTTTTTTATTTATTTTTTCTGGCATTTATTATGCTATCTCTTCTTTTTTGGATGGATATTTTTTTCACTTGCTTAACTTTTAATATTGAATCCTTCCTTTTTTGTTTTTTTTCATCTTCAAAATTCATTTGAAGATTCTCAATTTTTTCTTGTCTTAAAATACTTTTTAAAACCAGCTCGCTAATATCGTATTTTTTTTCCGAATATAACATAACTATAGCAGACGATTTATCGAAAACATAATCAAATTTATTTTTATCTACTATTTTTTTTACAGCCTCAAGTACTTCATCCTGAATAGGTTGTATTAAAATTTTTTCTTGTGTTATCCAGTCTCCTTCTGCACCAAATCTTTTTTGTTGATAGTCTTCAAGTTGTTTTTTTTTAAAATCTATCTCATTTTTAAATTCATAATATAAGTTAGAAGTTATCAAAGGTCTTTTAATTTCTAATTTTTCATATTCTTCAGAAATTTTTTTAGATCTTTCATTAATTTCTTTTCTCCATATTTCGAGTTTTAAGGAGTACTCTTTGTTTGCTAGCTTATATTCATCTAAATTTTCTAATATATAATCCATATTTATATATCCAACTCTTAAAGTTTTCTGGGAAAATAAAGCAGTCGAAAATACTAAAAAAATTAACTGTAAAAGAATTATGAGTTTAGTTTGACCCTTTGAATTCATATAATTTACTTTATTAAAATTGTTGACCAATAACAAAGTGGGTTTCCCATCCATTCGGACTTAAATCATTATCATTTGTGTTATCCAATCCATATGCAAAATCAATTCCTAAAAGACCAAAAGCAGGCATAAAAATTCTTAATCCAAAACCCATAGATCTCTTAGAATTAAATGGGTTAAATTCTCTAAAATTATCATATCCTTGTCCAGCTTCTAAAAAAGTCAATCCGAAAATAGATGCTGCGGGCTTTAAAGTGATAGGGTATCTAAGCTCAAGTGAAAACCTATTATAAATTGTAGAACCATTTGTAGTTGACAATGATTGATTTGGGTATCCTCTTAAGCTTATCATTTCTCTTCCATCCATAGCATATTGAGACATTCCATCCCCACCTAGAAAAAATCTGTCGAAAGGGATCACTCCTCTGTCATTGTTATAAGCTCCTAAAAATCCAAACTCAGTATGAGTTCTTAGCACTAACTTTTCTATTAGTCTAGTGTACCATGTACCTTTAAACTTAATTTTATAAAATTCTAACCATTTAAATCTTTCTTGGTCAATTTTTGCTTGGTCAGGATTACCGTTAGTATCTTGATACTGCTCAAGGTTACCTAAATTAGCATAATCAACTCCGTTCCATAGAGAATATGGTAATGAAAACCTTGCAGATAACAAAAACTCAGAACCACCTAAAGGAAATATAGGGTTTGTATAAGTATTATTTCTAGATAATGCTACTGTGTATGATACATTATGAGATTTACCTTCTCCAAAAGTAAATAACCCTGTGTAATAATTATTTAAATTATAATATTGATAAGATAAAGATTGAGATAATAAAAAATAGTCATCTGGAACCCTAAGTCTTTTTGCTAAACCAATACTGGCCCCCGTAATTTCGAATGATTGGCTTTTATCAACTCTTCCTGTAAAAAAATTATATCTGTATTGCTTGGTGTGAGAAAAAGATGTAGAAAACTGAACGGGTTGTTCACCACCAAACCACGGGTCGGATAAAGAAAAACTATAAACTCTATAAAACCTATTAGCTTGAAGTCTTAAAGAAAGTGCTTGACCATCACCCATTGGAACTGGTTTCCAAGCAGATTTGTTTTTTAAATTCTTTAATGAAAAGTTATTAAAAGAAAGGCCTAAAGTTCCAATAAATCCACCACCACCATAACCACCCTGAAGCTCAACCTGACTTGCAGATTTTTCAACTAATCCGTATTCAATATCAACAGTTCCTGCATTTGGATCAACATTTTTGAAGTCTGGACTAATTTGCTCAGGATCAAAAAACCCTAATTGTCCAAGTTCTCTTACCGTTCTTACAATTTTATCTTTACTGTACAATTCTCCAGGCTTGGTTCTTAATTCTCTATAAATTACATTATCATTAGTTCGATCATTACCTATAACTGAAATTTTATTGAAAAAAGCAGGCTTACCTTCATTTATTCTTATTTCAAAATTTATAGTATCATTTTCCGCAGCAATTTCTACCGGATTAATTGTTGAAAACAGGTAGCCGTTATTTTGATACAAATTAGTAATATCCTCACCATCAGGTTTTGAATCATCGGCAATCCTCTTTTTTAATAATATTCCATTGTAGACATCGCCTTTGAAGAGTCCTAATGCTCTTGAAAGTAATTCATCTGAGTATATTGAATTACCCAGAAAATTAATATCTCCAAAATAATATTTGTTTCCTTCATTAATTTCTATATTCAAATCAATATTATTATTATCAACTAAGACTGAATCAGTAATTATTCTTGCATCTCTATATCCTTTTTCTTTATAATAATCAATAATTGTTGTCAGGTCATTTTTATAATCCTCTTCAATAAATTTTGATTTTTTCCAAAACCTTCCAAGAAGTTTAGTTTTGGTTTTTTTCATTTGTTTTTTTAAATTTTTAGATTTTGCTATCAAATTTCCCTTAAAATTGATGGAATTGATTTTTACACGCTCACCTAAGTCAATATTAATAAGCATTTTTTCATTATTCACTCCAATGGTATCAGCTCTCGTATTAATTGACACTTTTGTGTTTAAAAAGCCATTTTTTTTATACTTATTTATTATGTAGTTTTTGGTTGTCTCAATAAAATTCTCTGTAATTTTTTGACCTTTTTTAATTTCTATTTCGTCAATTATTGTTTCCTTTTTTGATTTTTTAAGCCCAACAATACTAAACTCGGATAGGGAGGGTAATTCTTTTATGCTTATTTCTATACTAGCTTTTTTATCTTGAATATTAATTAGGTAAAAATTTATATCACTAAACAACTCAAGTTTCCATAGTTTATTAATAACTTGACTTATCTCTTCACCTGGAATTCTAATTTCTTCACCTTTTGAGAGACCTGTATATGCTATTACTGTTTGTTCATTAAAACTCTTAAGCCCAGTTACTTTAATTTCATCAATTGTATATAATTCACCTTTACTATAATCCAATTCTTGACCAAACAGAAACAATCCATTTAAAAAAATTATTAAAAATGATAAAAATTTATGATTCAATCTTTCCAAATCTTCTAGTTCTTTTTTGATATTCGATGATAGCATTTAAAAAATGATTTTTTTTGAAGTCGGGCCATAAAACTTTCTGAAAATTTAATTCAGCATAAGAAATTTGCCAAAGTAAAAAGTTACTAACCCTAAATTCACCACCAGTTCTTATTAACAAATCAACATTTTTTGAATTGCTTGCGTAAAGATGCTCATTTATTGTGTCTTCGTCAATATTTTCTTGAGAAATTATGTTTTTTTTAACTTTATTAGAGATAATTTTCACTGCTCTTATTAATTCTTGCTTGGCTCCATAGCTAACAGCTAAATTCAAATTTAATCCATCATTATTTTTTGTTTTAATAACAGCATTCAAAAGAGTATCTCTAATTTTTTCCTTAACTATATTCAAATCACCAATAACGTTAAGATGGATATTATTTTCTATTAGATTTGGCAGTTCTTTTTCAATTGTATTTGATAAGAGACTCATTAGAGCATTGATTTCATTTTTTGGTCTTTTCCAGTTTTCCATAGAAAATGCAAATAGAGTTAATGTTTCAATTCCAAGCTCAAGTGATATATCAATAGATTCTTTGACTGAACTTATACCAGTATTATGTCCAAAAAACCTCTCTTTATTTAATTTTCTAGCCCATCTTCCATTACCATCCATTATAATTGCCACATGGTTAGGTATGTTAGAGTCGTCAATACTTTTACTTAATTTTTTATGGACAATAGCACTCATAGTTTCCAAATATGTAAGTTAATGTGAAGCCTGTAAAAACATACCAATCTTGACTTAAATTACCTCCAAAATATTTTTGCGAATATAGTTCATAATCATCAAATCTTTTAGGATAACTACCATCTAAATTTTCACTAAAAGAATGGTTTGCTGTAATCTCAAATCCAAGGGCAAAACTTTTAGATGGCTTAATTTTATATCCTACTGAAATCGGTATTGAAAATTCATTATGTTTTGCAAATGATTGAGCTTGGTTAATGCCTTCAGGATAAAATAAATCATCAAATCTAAAATATGAAAGCCCTGATCTTACATAAGAAGAATGCTGAAATTTATCAGACGTTGTATCAAATTCTCTAAAATTAAATTCTAAACTTAAGTTTACTTCTTCTAATTTATTTTCGAAATATTTTCCTCTTTTAACCCTATACTCTGAAGACCCTTTCCAATTATCATCAGAACTAATTTCCGCAAAATTTATTCCCCCTCTTAATGTTATCCTTTTGGAAATATTTTTTTTATAAATAATACCAAATACATTCATTTTTTCAGTTGAAAAAGGATTAATATAAGTTGTTGGTCCAACATCACCAATGTAATTGGTTCCGCCAAAAAAAACTCCAATCTCATTATTTTGACATACTCCATTTTTTATAATAAATACAGTCAGAAAAAAAAATAAAGAACCTGTTTTTAATCTCATATTTAATTTCTCTTGTCTTTGCCCCAAAGTAATTTATCCTTTAAGGTCTTATAAAAATTATAATTATTAATATTAGCAACCTGAATATCAAAATTGGCCTTCTCAAGAAAAATTTTAGTTTCATTTTTTAAAGTATAAATTTTTGCATCAATTGAGAGCAAATGGAAATCTTCTCTTCCAGAAACACTAATTTCAATTTTTGTAGAGTCAGAAATAACTAGGGGTCTGGCATTAAGATTATGAGGAGATATTGGAGTCAAAACTAATGAATTACTTGAGGGTGAAATTACTGGTCCTCCACAACTTAATGAATATCCAGTTGATCCAGTTGGAGTTGAGATAATTAATCCATCTGACCAATAGGAGTTTACATAGGTTCCATCTAAGCTAGTTCTAACATTTATCATGGATGTTGTATTTTTTCTAACAACACTGATTTCGTTCAGTGCATATGGAAAAGAGTTTTCAGGAACAGTGTTACAATTAGTTGAAACTTTTAATAAGGATCTTTTCTCTACAATGAACTTTTTATTATAAATTTTTTTTAAAGATTTTTCTAGATTCTCCTTTTTTGTACTAGCTAAAAAACCTAATCTTCCAGTGTTAATTCCAATAATTGGTAGATTTAAGTTTCTAACTAACTCAATTGATCTAAGAAAAGTCCCATCACCACCAATACTTATAAAAAGATCTAGATTTTCATTTAAATCTTCGTGATTATGAAAAAATGGATATGAATTTAAATCTTCTTTATCAATAAAATTTCTCAAATTTTCATTAATAAAAAATTTATTTTTTAAGGCTTCTTTATGAGACAGAATTGATTTAAAAACTGTTTCAACATCTTGATTTATATCTTGTGAAAAAAGAGCTATTTTCATACTTAATTGTATTATACAAATTAAATAAAAAATATACTGTTTACCGGATTTAACTTATTATTTTTGAATCGAGTTTATGACTAAGTTAAGCGTTAACATTAATAAAATTGCTACATTAAGAAACGCTAGGGGAGGAAATTCCCCTGATTTGTTGAAGATGGCAAAAGATATTCAAGCTTTTGGTGCAGATGGAATTACTGTTCATCCCAGACCAGATGAGAGACATATCCGTTATAATGATGCAATTGATTTAGGAAGATCTGTCTATAAGGAATTTAATATTGAGGGCAATCCAATCGATGAGTTCATGGATCTTGTAACAACAATAAAACCGACTCAGGTTACCTTAGTTCCAGATGACAAGGATGCTATTACGTCAAGTGCTGGTTGGAATACAAAAAAACATTATAAATATCTCAAATCAATAATTGAGGAACTTAAAAACAACGGAATTAGAACATCAATCTTTCTTGATCCAGATTTGGAAATGGTTGAATACGCAAAAAAAACAGGTACTGAAAGAATTGAATTATATACCGAAGAATTTGCTAAGAAATTTGAAAAAGGAGATAATGATTGCGTAAAAATTTATGCTAATTGTTCCATATTAGCCAATAAACTAAATATGGGTGTTAATGCTGGTCATGATTTAAATCTTGGAAATATTGAATTTTTCTCAAAAAATCTTCCTTTTCTAGATGAGGTATCAATAGGTCATGCATTGATTAGCGAGTCTCTTTATTTGGGAATTGATAATGTAATAAATTTGTATTTAGATAAGCTTAATAGATGATTTTAAACAGTAGGATATTTGGTAAATCCGAAAAAAAATTAATTATTCTTCATGGTTTTTTAGGTTCTTTAGACAACTGGATCACTATTGCTAAGAAATTCTCAGACCAACTCCTTGAAGTACATGTAATTGATCAAAGAAATCATGGGAAAAGTTTTCATTCTGATGAATTTAGTTACGAACTGATGGCCTTAGATATTAAAAATTATATAAATTATCATAATTTAAATAAGGTGTCAATTATCGGACATTCGATGGGAGGGAAAACTGCGTGTTGTTTCGCATTAAATAATCAACATTTAATTGAAAAATTAATTGTGGTTGACATACTACCAATTTTATATAACAACGACTATGATTTAATTTTTGAAGCTTTAAATTCTATAGAATTAAATTCAATTAATAAAAGGTCTGATTTTGAAGATCACTTAAAAAAATTCTTTGAAAATGAACTTTTTATTTCTTTTTTATCCAAAAACTTAATAAGAACAAAAAACAGCACTTTTACATTCAAGTTTAATTTAAAATCACTTATGATTAATATTGATCAAGTTCTTAAAAAGATTGACTCAACAAATTCTTTTGAATCTGAAATATTTTTTATTAAAGGAGGAAATTCAGATTATATAACGGATGAAGGATTAGAAAATTCATCAACCTTATTTAAAAACTATTCATTGACATCCATAAAAGATAGTGGACACTGGTTACATTATGATAAACCAAAAGAGTTTTTTAAAGTATGTTTAGAAATATTATCAATTTAATTTTGTTGTCATACAAAATAAAAAAGTTTACTTTTGACCCCAATTTTTATTATGAGTATATCCATTAAACAGATTGACAAGCAAATTTCTTTAATTAGTTTAGAAATCAAAAAAAAAGATTATCAAGAAAAGATAAAATCAATTTTAAATGATTACCGAAAAAAAGCTAACATTCCAGGATTTAGGAAAGGTTATGTCCCATTTGGATTAATAAAAAAACAATATGAAATTCCTGTAAAAGTTGACGAAATAAATAAATTGGTTCAGTCCAAATTATCAAAATTTATAAATGATGAAAATCTGTCTCTACTGGGTTCCCCATTACCTGTTAAAAATGAGAAGATTAATTGGAGTGAAGATGAAATATCTCTAAATTTTGAGATAGCAAAAACACCAACATTTAAATTAAATTATAAACTAAAAAAAGATATTATTTATTATAAAATTGTTGCTGATAAGTTAATGGTTGATAATCAAATCGAATCACTTCGAAATCAATATGGAAAAATAGTTTCACTTACTAAACTTGAAAAAAACTCAAATCTTGTAGCACTAATATCTAATGATGAAATTAAACTAAACAAAGAAATCAATATTTCATCAAATAGACTTTCAAAAATATCATTTGATATTATATCTAAGCTAAATATTAGTGATGAAATACAAATTGAGACAAATAAATTATTTAAGGATAAAGGTGATTTAGAATCTCTATCAGGTATTGATAAAGATACAATTAAAGATATTAAGGTTGTTGATTTTAAGATTAATGAATTTAATAAAACTGAAAAATCAAAAATTGATAAATCTTTCTATGAAAAAATATACAAAGAAAATATACCAAAGACTCAATCTGAATTTAAGAAAAGAGTAAAACAAGAAATTGAAAATCAATTTATTAATCAATCAGATCAAAAATTTTTAAATGATGTTATAGATGAATTGATAAAAACTTTAAAAATTAATTTACCGGAAGATTTTGTCAAGAAATTGATTAAAGCTAATGCAAAGGATCCAATCAGTGATGAAGATGTTAAAAAAGAATACGATAATTCGAAGAATGGTTTAAAGTATCAACTAATAGAATCTAAATTACTTGAAGATAATGATGTAAAGATTGATCAATTTATGATTAAAGATTTTGCTGAAAAATCAATTAAAAACCAAATGATTGCCTATGGTCAACCTGAACCTAATAAAGAAGATTTAGAAAAATTTTTATCTAGAATATTTTCAAATGAAGAAGAAGTTAAAAGAATGACTAATCAATTAGTTAGTGAGAAATTACTTTCAATTTTCAAAGAAAAAATTAGCAAGAAGATAAAAGAAATATCTTATGAAAAGTATATAGAAATTGCTTACAAGAAAAATGATTAAATTTAAAATATGAATTACTCTAAAGAATTTAAAAAATTTGCTATTAAAGAACATGGTGTTAATTCCCTATACTACGATCAGATTCTAAGTAGTATGACCCCCTATATTATTGAAGAAAGGCAACTTAATGTTGCTCAAATGGATGTTTTTTCCAGATTGATGATGGATAGAATAATTTTTTTAGGAACTGCAATTAATGATTCAATTGCTAATATTATTCAAGCACAACTTTTGTTTTTAGAAAGTACTGATAAAGAAAAAGATATTCAGATATATATAAATTCACCTGGAGGATCCGTTTATGCTGGACTTGGAATATATGACACAATGCAATTTATTGGTCCTGATGTTGCAACAATTTGTACGGGAATAGCTGCTTCAATGGCTGCTGTTTTACTTTGTTCTGGTCAAAAAGGGAAAAGATCTGGATTAACCCATTCAAGGGTAATGATTCATCAACCTTTGGGAGGAGCTCAAGGTCAAGCATCTGATATCGAAATAACTGCAAGAGAAATTGGAAAATTAAAAAAAGAACTTTATGAAATCATCGCTAAACATACAGGACAAAAGTATGACAAGGTTCACTCTGACTCTGATAGAGATTACTGGATGAAATCGGCAGAAGCAAAAAAGTATGGAATGATTGATGAAGTTCTTATTAAAAATTAGTTTATGTCTAATGAAAATATATCTTGTTCCTTTTGTGGTATAAATAAAGTTCAGACTAAAATTCTTGTTGCAGGTGAAGATTCTCACATATGTGATCAATGTATAGAGCAAGCATATTCAATTTTAAATCATCAAACACAAGGTGAAGAGATTAAGCAGCAAGATGATATTTCACATTTAAATCCAAAATTGATAAAAAAGTTTTTGGATGATTATGTTGTTGGTCAAGAATATTCAAAGAAAGTTATATCTGTTTGTGTATATAATCATTATAAAAGAATCTCATATCAAAATCTAAATGATACCCTTGAAATTGAGAAAAGTAATGTTATTATTGCAGGTCCTACTGGAACAGGTAAGACATTAATTGCAAAAACTATTGCAAAAATGTTAGATGTACCAATTGCCATTGTTGATGCTACAGTTTTAACTGAAGCGGGTTATGTTGGTGAGGATGTTGAAAATATTTTAACACGTTTACTTCAAGCTGCCGATTATAAAATTGAAAAAGCTGAAAAAGGTATAATTTTTATTGATGAAATTGATAAAATTTCAAGAAAGTCCGATAATCCATCTATAACTCGAGATGTTTCAGGAGAAGGAGTTCAACAAGCTCTTTTAAAACTAATGGAAGGAACTGTTGTAAACGTTCCACCCAAAGGTGGTAGAAAACACCCAGATCAAAATTTTATAAAGTTAAATACTTCAAACATTTTATTTATTGCTGGCGGAGCTTTTGACGGAATTGATAGAATTATTAGTAAAAGGTTAAATATGAGCTCAGTTGGATTTAAAAATTCAAAAATAAAAGCTAAAATTGACAACAGAGAAATTATTGCTAACATAAAACCAAATGATTTAAAAGACTTTGGTTTAATTCCTGAGATTTTGGGTAGGCTTCCTGTGTTAACTTATATGCTTGAATTGGATGCTCAAACTTTGAAAAAGATACTTATTGAACCAAAGAATGCTCTAACAAAACAATATATTCGCCTATTTGAAATGGATGATATTAAATTAACTTTTACAGATGACTCATTAGACTATATTGTGGAAAAAGCTGTCGAATTTAAATTGGGCGCTAGAGGTTTAAGATCTATTTGTGAGACAATTTTAATTGAAGACATGTTTAATCTTCCAGGTTCTAAAACTAAAAAGTTAATTGTAGATAAAAGTTATATTGCATCAAAGTTGGATAATTTTAACCTGTCTAAACTAAAAGAAGCTTCTTAGTTAATTGATAAAAGCTCATCAAAGAAAATCCTATTATTTGATAATCTGGGGATTTTATTTTGTCCGCCCACTTTATTTTTGCGTTTAAGCCAATCATAGAACAAATTTTCTCTTGCAACATAAATTTTAGGTATATCTAAAGTAATATTTAAGTATCTTTTAGCTTTATAATCTGAGTTAACTTTTTGGATATAGGTATCAATATCTATAATGAATTGTTTAATATTATTAGGTTCCTTTGAAAACTCAATTATCCATTCATGTTTGCCTTTTTTCCCAGATTTCATGAATTTTGGAGCAACTGTATAATCAATAATTTTACATTGATGAATTTTAATTACTTCCTCTAGAGCATTTTCAACATTATCAATAATCACTTCTTCTCCAAAAGCATTAATAAAATGTTTTGTTCTTCCAGAAACAATAATTCTATAAGGATTAAGAGACGTAAACTTTACAGTATCACCAATTTTATATCTCCATAGTCCCGAATTAGTTGTAATTAGTATTTCATAGTTTAGCCCTAATTCTACAGATGATAAGTCAATTATTTTTTCATTATTATCTTTTTCATTAATTTCAATAAATTCATAAAAAATACCATAATCTAACATCAGCAATAAATCATTTTTATCATTTGAATCTTGAATTGCAAAAAACCCTTCTGAAGCGTTATAAATTTCATAAAATTTAAACTCATTATTTGAAATTATATTTTTGAATTCGTTTTTATAAGGATTAAAACTTACACCTCCATGAAAATAAACTTCAAGATTACTCCAAATTTCATCAATATATGTTTTTCCGGTCTTTTCAAGTAGTTTATTTAATAAAGTTAACATCCATGATGGCACACCTGCCAGACTTCTAACATCTTCATTTAAAGTCCCCTCTATAATAGCTTCAATTTTTTCATCCCACTTATCCATAAGAGAAATTGAATTATTAGGAGTGCTAATTATTTCTGCCCAAAGAGGGAGATTATCTATTAAAATGGCAGATAAATCTCCAAAATAATTATTATTATTTTCATAAATCTTTCTACTGCCTCCCAGCCTCAGTGATTTACCAGAAAAAATACTTGAATTTTCATTATTATTTATGTAAAGACATAACATATCTTTCCCAGCTTTAAAGTGACAATTTTCTAAAGCGGAATTACTAACAGGGATAAATTTACTTTTTGAGTTTGTTGTTCCACTTGATTGAGCAAACCATTTAATATTTTCGTTCCAAAAAACATTTTGTTCACCTTTAATAGTTTTATTAATGTAAGCAAAAAACTCCTCATAGGTTCTGGCTGGTATTCTCTTTGAAAAATCATTATAATTATTAATTGATTTGAAATCATACTCTTTGCCAATTAATGTGTCTTTAGACTGTGTGATAAGTTTTTTTAAAACTTCACTTTGAACATCATGCGGATACTTTATGAATAATTCAATTTGATGAATTCTTTTTTTAAGCATCCATGAAACAACTTTATTGAATAGTGAAAATGGCATATATTTATACCATAAAACTAATATAAAAAATGTTTAATGGAGTATTAAATAAGATGAGATCTGAAATTAATGGTTCTGTATCATATTTTTTAGATATGGGTAATGAATTTTTAATTTCAGATTCAATATTAAATAAGAATCTAACAATACATTTTGAAGGATTCTCTTGTCTAAATTGTCAGTCTAATCAGGAAATTTTTCGTCAAGGACACTGTAAAAAATGTTTTTTTGAATCTCCAAATACAGCTGAGTGGATTATTAGGCCAGAGCTGAGTCAAGCCCATTTAGGAATTAAGCATAGAGATTTAGAATATGAAAAAAAAATACAGCTACAGCCTCATTTAATTTATTTATCATTTACTAGCGATATTAAAGTGGGTGTAACAAGAAAATCACAAATTCCAACAAGATGGATAGATCAAGGGGCAATCGAAGCAATAGAATTGGCAGAATTTCCGAACAGATACCTAGCAGGTATATGTGAAATTGAATTAAAAAAATATTTTAAAGACAAAACAAATTGGAGGACTATGCTAATACAAAACAAATCAAACGTCGATTTATTAAAGAAAAAAAATGAATGTTATTCACTATTCCCAAATGAGCTTAAAAAATATTTTCTTAAGGAGGCAAAAGTTTTAAAAATTAATTACCCTATTTTAAACAAAATAGTTAATCCAAAGAGTATAAATTTAAAAAAATTAAAAACCTATTCAGGAAAATTAATTGGTGTTAAGGGTCAGTATTTAATTTTTGAAGATTATAATGTTTTAAATGTTAGATCTAATGAAGGAGTGGTTGTTAAAATAGAAATAGATTAAATATCAATTTCTTCATTTATTTTTAGATCAAACTTTTTCCTAAAAAAATATACGCCCAAGTAAAGAAGGGGAGTATCAATTAGAGCAACAAAAACTTTAAATAAAAATCCAGATATAAGTAACCCAGTAAACATATTCCAAGGCAGTGTATTAGTTATACACAATAAAAAAATGACAGTAAACGTATCAATAAACTGTGAGGTAAAAGTTGAAAAATTATTTCTAAGCCATAACATTCTTCCTTTGGTCTTTTTTTTCCAGTAGTGATAAATTCTGATATCAATAAACTGTGCAAAAAGATATGCTAACATTGAAGATAACACAGCTAATCCAGAAAGATAAAAAACACTGGTAAATGTTTTGTTATCAACAGGAGACGATTCAATAGCAGGAACTGAATTTGCAATGTAAATTATTGAGAGTGAGAAAAAAGAGGCAAAAATTCCAGCAATAACAATTTTGTTGGCATTTTTCTTACCATAAATTTCAGAAATCAAGTCTGTAACTAAAAAGGTAATTGGATATGGAAGAATTCCAACAGATAATTCAAATAAATTGAAACCAAAAATAGAAATTTCAAATGGATACCAGTAAAAAAATTTTTGAAAAATTAAGTTTGAAACAACTAAAGATGTTATAAAAATTGCACCTAGATATAAATAAACTTTTTTTGCTAATTCAACTTTCTTACTGTTATTGTAATCCATTTTATTGTAATAAATTTAAAGCTAAAGAATTTAATATTGAAAAAAACAGATCTTTATTTATCTATTGGTTCTAATTTAGGCAATAAAGAAGAAAATTTACGATTAGCTATACAGCAGATTGATCATTTAATTGGTGATATAGTTCAAGTTTCAAGCTTTTACAATACTCCAGCTGATGGATTTAACGGAGATAATTTCATAAATGCATGTATATATCTTCAATCCACCCTAAATCCAAATGAGTTAATTAATTCGATTTTGAATATTGAATATTCATTAGGTAGAAAAAGAAAAAATTATAATATATATGAATCTAGAAATATTGATATTGATATTATCTTTTATGGAAATTTAACTTTAAACACAAAAAAATTAATTATTCCTCATCCAAGAATGCACATCAGACATTTTGTTTTAATACCGCTTTGTAATATTAGCAAATATATTTTTCACCCAATAAAAAAAAAGACTGTTCATGAATTACTCTTAGATTTACCTGAAAGATTAGATATTATTAAAATCAATCCTTAATTTGATTTAAATGATTGTGAAAATTCCAAATTAGAATACCTGCTGCTACAGAAATGTTTAGTGAATGCTTTGTTCCATATTGATTTATTTCAATAACACCGTGAGATTTGTTTATTACTTCTTGTTTTACACCATCAATTTCATTTCCAAAAACTAAAGCATGTTTTTTATTATTGTTAATTAATTTTATATCCCTTAGTTTTTGTGATTTATCAGCTTGTTCAATAGACCAAATTTTAACATCTTTAATTATTAAATAATCAACTAACTTATTTATATCATCAATGTATTCCCATTCTACTGTCTCTGTAGATCCAATGGCAGTTTTATTAATTTTTCTGTTTGGAGGGGTAGCAGTTATTCCACATAAATATATTTTTTCTATTAAAAAAGCATCAGATGTTCTAAAAATAGATCCAATATTATTTAGACTTCTAATGTCATCTAGAATGATGATTAATGGAGTTTTTTTAATAGATTTAAAAGTTGAAATATCAATTCTGTTAAGCTCAGAATTTTTTAATTTTTTCATTAACCTATATTAAGTTATAACTAAAAAATATATTAATTGAGTTCTAAGGTAATTAAAGAAACACCATTAATGAAGCAATACAGGGAGATTAAAGATAAATATCCTGATTCAATTTTATTATTTAGAGTTGGAGATTTTTATGAAACCTTCCACGAGGATGCAATTATTACCTCGAAGATTCTAGGTATTGTATTAACTAATAGAGGATCAGGTATTAATAAAAAAACCAAATTGGCAGGCTTTCCGCATCATTCTCTTGACACTTATTTACATAAATTGGTAAAAGCTGGTCATAGAGTTGCTATTTGTGAACAATTAGAAAATCCAAAATTAACTAAGACAATTGTTAAAAGAGGCGTAACTGATTTAATCACACCTGGCGTAGCACTTAATGATGAAATTTTAAATAGGAAAAAAAATAATTTTCTAGCTGCAATTAATTTTAAAAATAAAAGTACAGGAATTGCTCTTCTTGATATTTCTACTGGAGATTTTATATCAAGCGATGGGTCATTTGATTATTGTATAAATCTGCTTGAAAATTTTGATCCTAAGGAAATATTGATTGCAAAAAGTGATAAAAAATTATTTGATAATAAAAATATTAATAATGATCGCTTCTTTTATGTCGATGACTGGATGATAAATTTTGATACCTCATTAAAAAAAGTTTTAAATCATTTTAATGTAAAGACTTTAAAAGGTTTTGGATTAGATGACAATAGCTTAGGCGTTATTTCAGCCTCTATGATTCTTCATTACCTTCAAGATTCCCATAAAAAGCAATTAACCCATATTAATAAGTTAACAACGATTAATGATAATTCATATTTGATGATGGACAGATTTACTATCTCTAATTTGGAATTAATCGATTCTAAATTTTCTGGTGGCAAATCACTTTTAGATGTAATTGATAAAACAATAACTCCTATGGGTTCTAGACTCTTGAGAAGGTGGTTGTGTTTTCCATCAATCGATTTAGATGAAATAAAGTTTAGACATAATATAGTTGAGGAATTAATCAACCTATCTAGTACTAACTTTTCAGAAAAGTATAAATCTATTATTGATATTGAAAGAGTAATGTCAAAAATTACAAATTACAAGGTAAATCCTAGAGAATTAATTAATCTAAAATTATCTCTTTTAGAGATTAATGAAATAAAAAAAACATTAAATAATAATTCAAAAAATCTAAAAGTATTATCAAAAAAAATTAAAGATTCCAAAGAAGTTGTCAATATAATAGAAAAAAATATTTCAAATAACGCCCCTGTAAATATTAATAAAGGTAATTCCATTAAAAATGGAATTAACAAAAGTCTTGATAATTTTCGTAATATATTTAACAATAGTAAAATACATCTTCAAAATATTTTAGAAAGAGAAATTGAAAATACTGGGATTTCTTCTTTAAAAATTTCGTTTAATAGCGTTTTTGGCTATTATTTGGAAGTAACAAATGTTCATAAAGATAAAGTACCAGAAAATTGGATTAGAAAACAAACTCTTGTAAATGCTGAAAGATATATTACCGATGAACTTAAAGAGTACGAATCAAAAATTTTAATTGCCGAAGAAAAGATTAAGGAACTTGAATTTTATGAATATAATAAAGTGGTAAATGAAATAATACCCTTTACTTCAAAAATTCAAGATATTGCAAAGGTTGTTGCTTATTCTGATTGTTT
>JBELHE010000021.1:0-20251 GCA_042091575.1 Cryomorphaceae bacterium | reverse complement strand
CCTCCAATACCACCTTGCATAGATGCACCCATGTCATGAACAAATCCTTGAATTTTTGCGAATCTAAAATAATTATCTTCTTCCGTTGGAACTATATTGTTTGTTTTTCCTGATTTAGTTGGGTTATATGTCAGAGAAAATGCACCAATTTTATTAAAAACCTTCTCCTTAATCAACAGATCTAAGGTTGTTTTATATTCATTCTCAAAATATTTTTTTATAAAATAATATGGAAGATCACTATAACGGTATTTTTTGAACTCTAACAATTCACTATCAATTAATCTTTTAAAAATTGTATCATTCCAATAAGTATTCATATATAAATTATCATTAACCTGTGTTGAAAATGACTCTGATTTTTTACTATTATAAAAATTATCAATTTGCTTTTTAGTAATTGGATTTATTGTTTCCTGGTAAAAAGGAATCCATGGAACCAAAGCTGACTGATGTGAAAACATTTCACTTAAAACCAAATCAGACTTATTTCCTAATTTTTCATCAGGTATTATTTCCGATAAAGTTGTATTTAAATTAAGTTTATTAAGATCAAATTCTCTAAGCATAAGGGGAATACTTACTAAAATCTTTGTCAATGAGGCTAAATCGTAGATTGTTTTTGAATCAACCTTTTTTTTTTTCTGATATGTATAATAACCAAATGATTTGTTGTAGGCTATTTCATTACCTTTTAAAGCTATTAACTGTGCTCCTGGCATCATTTGCTGATCAATAGCATAATTAACTAAAGAATCGACTATTTTAAGTTTTTTTTTATTAAAACCTTTATTTATAAAATGAGTATATCCAATCCTATTGGTTCTATTGGTGATTATTTTAGTATTTACGGGAATTTTCTTGTGAATGGTGACTGGTAATTTTCCTTTAGCTGGAATTGCACCAAAAATTATTTGAGCAGCTTTTTCTTGAAAAATACTTGAATTTTGATAAGCGATAAGAATTGATTCAATATCATTAATGTCTAAATCAGAAACGCAGTAAGGCTTTGCAAATACGACAAGAACTAAATCTGTTAATTTTTTAATCCTTTCAATTATTTGAATTTCATTTTTTTCAAATTTAAATTTTTCAAAAGGTGATTTATCAGTTTTATGAAATCCTATAATTATTTTATCATAGTTAGAAATTGTTTTATAATCAAAATTTTCTTCAATATTAATTTCATTGATCTTTTCATATTTGTTGAGAAAATTAAAAAAAACAGCATTATTGTCATCTCCTAATTTTATGTATCCAACTTTTTTGTTATTTAAATTTTTAAACGGTAGGGTTTGATTTTTGTTTTTCACAAGAGTTATTGATTCAGAGGCAATTTTATCCATAAGAGCAAAATCTACCTCCTCGTTCATTTCATTAATAATATTTGTTTTTTTAATTGGTTTAAGCTCGTTCAATCCAACTTTATATTTTGCCATTAATATTTTTTTGACAGATTCTTCAAGTCTTTTATAGGAAACTTTTTTTCGTGAAATGGCTTTCTTAATTTGTTTTATACTTTTTTCAAGGTCTGTGGGCATTAGTAGTACGTCATTTCCAGCATTTATAGCACTAACGTCAGGATAATCTTTTTTTGCAAAATCAACAATCCCTTTCATGTCTAATGCATCAGTAATAATTAATCCTTCAAAATCTAATTCTTCTTTTAATAAATTGGTTATTATTTTGTTTGAAAGTGTGGATGGTATACCTTCATCAAGGCTTGGTATATTTAAATGAGCTGTCATTATTGACGCAATATTATTTTTAATCAATTTTTTAAATGGATATAACTCTACACTATCTATTCTCTTGTCACTAAAGGATATTAAAGGTAAGGTCAAGTGAGAATCTGTTTTTGTGTCACCATGACCTGGAAAATGTTTTGCAGATCCTAGTAGGTTTTTAGATTGCATTCCTTTCAAATAAGACAATGCTTTTTCAGCTACATTAAATTTATCCTCTCCAAAAGATCTAAAACCAATTATTGGATTATCTGGGTTTGTATTAATATCAACCACAGGTGCAAAATTTATATGTACTCCTAACCTGTTCGCGTGATGACCTATTCTCTTACCAACGTTATATATTAAATCATTGTCTTCAACAGCTCCTAAAGTCATATTATATGGAAAGGAAAAAGCATCATCAAGTCTCATACCTATACCCCACTCAGCATCCATACCAATTAAAAGAGGGACTTTTGATATACTTTGAAAATGATTTGTAGCATCCGCTTGGTCTTTAATATTTCCAAGAGAAAAAATTAAACCTCCAAGTTTATATTCATTAATTAATCCGGATATATGGTCTATTTCTTGTTGGCCATATTTTGTAGCAACCCAAACAGTAAACAACTGTCCAATTTTTTCTTCTTCACTTAGTGATTGATAAATGCTGTCAACCCATTTTTTTTGATTTAACTCATCTTTAGTTTTTAATGGTGATTGACTAAATACAAAAGTGAAGGAAAAGAAAAAGAAAACATATAATATTCTCACGTAAAAAGGTTTTTATGCCAGCTTTTAATTGCTGAAACTTTCCAATTGTTAATATACTCTTTTTTTGTCTTAACTAGATTGTTATAAACTGTAGTTTCAATTAAAAATTCTTTATTTTTTATCATTTCTTTAATCACACTCAAATTATCTAGTTTAAGCTTATTATCAATCATGTAAGCAATAGAAAGTCGATTAAAAAAGTTGAGTTTTGTTTCTTTCTGGATCTTTAATATAAAATTAGTTAATGTATCAATGGAACAACCAGTTGCATTGTTTACAGAATTATCAACAGCAATAACTACAAATAAATTATACTTTATTTCGTATGAACATTGTAATTCATTTCCGTGTGATGACCAATTAGGAAGAAATTTGTCTAATTCATTTTTAATTAAAACAACCTCAAAATCAGAAATTATTTGATCTGACTGAAATACCCAAACTTTTGAGGAATCGTCGATATCTTTAAAGTTTACAAGCATATGTTAGGTAGATTTATCTAATAATTCTGCTACATCTAAAACACTAACTTCATTTTCCATTTTCTTATTTTTTATACCATCGCTAAGCATTGTATTACAAAACGGACATCCTGCAGCAATTATTTTAGCTTTAGTTTCCAATGCTTCTTCAGTTCTCTTAATATTAACTTCCTGATTACCTTTTTCAGATTCCTTGAACATCTGAGCACCTCCAGCCCCACAACATAAGCCTTTATCTTTACAGCTCTTCATTTCTTTAAGTTCTGCATTTAAAGAATCTATTAGTTTTCTTGGAGCTTCATAAATTTTATTAGCCCTTCCTAAGTAACAAGGATCATGAAAAGTTACTTTTTTACCTTTGAAATTAGAATTTTTGATTTTAATTTTTCCTTCTGATATTAATGTAGATAAAAGCTCTGTATGATGAAAAACTTGATAATTACCTCCCAACTCAGGATATTCATTTTTAAGAGTGTTAAAACAGTGAGGACATGTTGTTACAATTTTTTTAAAACTGTATTGATTTAAGATTTGAATATTAGAAACTGCTTGCATTTGAAATAAAAACTCGTTTCCAGCTCTTTTAGCAGGATCACCAGTACAACTCTCTTCCGTTCCAAGAACTGCAAAGCTAACTCCAGCTTTATTTAAAAGATTTACAAAGGATTTAGTAATTTTTTTTGCTCTATCATCAAAAGAACCGGCACAACCAACCCAAAAAAGTATTTCAGGGTTAATGCCTTTACTTTTCATTTCTCTAATAGTTAAAACATCCATTTTTTATTTTTCATCATCAAAAACCTGAATTGTAGCTTTTTTTGGTATTAATTCAGTAAATTTTCCATTGTATCTTGTTGCTTTAACTAAATGATTATCAATCCAATGATAATTTCCACCTCTTGGTTTACCCATTACCATACTATGATATTTGAAACCATGATCACTTAACCATTTCTCAGTAATTGAACGATGATCTTCTGTTCTAGAGGTAAAAAAACAGATAATATGACCTTGATCATACCACTTATTTAAAGTTTCAAGAGCATCGGGATAAACATTTGCTGTTGCCATTCTTTCAGGTTCTTCATTAGGCACATCGTCACAAATTGTTCCATCTATATCAATAAGATAATTTTTAATTCCTTTTGGAAGTATTGGACTAATATGTTCTCCATCTTCTAATTTTTCTTTTAATAAGTTTTCAATTTCTTTTTTTTCCATATTATTAATTATTTTTCCAATTTAATCTATCCTGTTGATTGAATGGCCAGGGTGCACCATTATTTTCTAAATTATTCATCATATTATTAATTTCCTTGGGGGCAGTTGATTCCTCCATAACCATATACCTTCGCAAATCCATAATAATTGACAAAGGATCAATCCCAATTGGACATGATTCAACGCATGCATTACATGTTGTACAGGCCCATAATTCTTCCTGTGTAATATAATCGTTTAGAAGCTTTTTACCATCATCTTTAAAAACTTTATTTTTATCTAAATTTTTTCCAACCTCTTCAAGTCTATCTCTGGTTTTCATCATAATTGATCTTGGAGATAATAACTTACCAGTTTGAGTTGCTGGACATTCTGAAGAACATCTACCACATTCAGTACAAGTGTAGGAATTTAGAAGTTGAAACCAATTTAAATCAAAAACATCATTAGCACCAAATTTATGTGTTTCGTCAGTGGAGCTTTGTGAAGAATAAGGATCAATTGATGGATCAAGCATTGCCTTAACTTCCTTATAAACTGATTTTAAATTTGAAAACTTACCATTAGAGTCTAAATTAGAAAAATAGGTATTAGGAAATGCTAAGATAATATGAAGATGTTTAGAGTAGTATAGATAGTTTAAAAAACATAATATTCCTAAAATATGTAGCCACCAAGAAAATCTTTCAATTATAAAAACATAACCAAGGTCTAAATTTTCATATAATGGAGATATAAAAGAACTAATTGGAAAACTTCCATAACTTCCATAGTTTAAAAAATTAGCGTTCTGTAAAACTTGATCGGTTGCATTCATATTTAAAAACAAAAACATAAGAACAAGTTCAATATAGAGAATGTAATTTCCATCAGATTTTGGCCATCCTTTTAAATCATTTGACATAAATCGAGCAATTTTCATAAAATTTCTTCTAATCCAAAAAATAATAACTGAAAAAATTACTAAGAATGCTAAAATTTCAAAAAAACCAATTAAAAAATTATAAAAACTACCTAAATATGGTGCTAATACTCTATGTGAGCCAATTAATCCATCAATAATTATTTCAACCAACTCAACATTAATTAAGATAAATGCTATGTAAACAATTAAGTGAAGTAAACCAACAACTGGCTTATCGAGCATCTTGGATTGACCAAATGCAAGTCTTAACATTTTAAATAGTCTTAAATTATTATTATCAAACCTATCAATGTTATTACCTATTTTAATATTTCTAATAATTTTTTTACAATTACGAATAAAAAAAGATATAGATACCACAAGTATAAAACCAAAAATTATTGATGATAAATAAGACATATTCAAATATAAATAAAAATACTATGCATGCATAGCACTTAAAGAGCTATTCATCGTTATTTTCGTAAGGTTTATCCTTTTTTCCAAATAAGGAAAAATGAACATAACGTTTTGGATTTAATCTTAGATCTTCAAGTAAAAGATTAATATTTTCACTCGCAGCATTAAAAGATTTTATGATGGAATCATCGAATATTAATTGATTAAATGTTCCATTTCCTGACGAAATTTCAGTTAAAATTAAATTTAAATTATCAGTTGTTTGAGAAAAGCTTTTAATTGTTTTTTCAATTTCACCAAAACTATCTGAAAAACCTGATAGATTTGAAGTTGTTTTATCAATATTTTTAATAGTATTTGATATTTTATTTTGATTCTCTACCATGAGATTTTCAAAATTAGATGTCAATATTTTTACATTCTTAACAGTTTCTGATAAATTCTCAATAGTGTTTTTAATATTGTTCTGAGATTGATTATTAAGAACATTATTGATTGACAATAACAAAGAGTCTGCACTTACAAAAGTTGACTCAATTTTTTCTTGAAGAGGTGAAAGTTTATCATTAACAAGTTCTGTCAATCCAGGTGCAATTACAGAGTTCAAAGTGTCTCCAGATTTTGCTAAAACACCTGGTTTTGAAACTACCGCAAGTGCCTTGCCACCTATAAGACCTGTTTCATATATTTGGGCAACACTATTTTTAGAGAAGTTTATTTTATTCTCAACCCTAAATTTAACAATTAGCTTTTGAGTATTTTGAAAAAATCCTATATCTTGAATACTTCCAACGTTGAAACCGCTAATAGTTACAGGAGTGCCCTTAGAAATACCCTCTACATCATCATAAATAGCGTAAAATGTTCGATCGGAAATAAAAACATGATTACCTTTTAAATAACTAAAACCAACAATGAACATAACAATCCCCAAGAGGACTAAAACTGCTGTTTTTATTTCATATGAGATTTTCAAAAAAAAAATTTTATATAAATTTAAAAATTATCAAAGATTATTTTTCATTTTCACTTAAATATTTATCTAAATTATATTCTGAACCATTTTTAAATAATACAATGAAAGAATCTTTAAAGCCTTTTTTCTGAGCATAAATCAAATTCTTTGTGGCTATTTGATAGTTGGAGGTTTTTTCATAAAAGTATTTATAAATACCATTTTCCTTTTCATATGACAAACTTTTAAGACCTTTAAAATTATAGGATTTAAGAGGAATTAGCTTTGATCCAACTGCAATTCTAACTTTAAATATAAGTTCATCTTGTTTTTCAATATTACTTTCTGATAAAATTTCATAATTAGTAATTTCATTTTTAACGTTTTGAAAATATTTATCTATTGCATCCGCTATAGAAATTGACATATCAGATTGACCTTTTTTTGAATTTAAATATTTACCCTCTGTTTTGTTAGTTAAAAATCCTGTCTCAACAAGTACACTTGGCATGTAAGTATATTTTAACACAATGAAACCTGCTTGTTTAACTGATCTGTTTCTTCGATTAAGGTTTCTTACAAAAGACTGTTGAATAAAATTAGCTGCATTTATACTTTGATCAAGGTATTCTTCCTGCATTAATACTAAACTTATAACTGACTCAGGGTTACTAGGATCAAATCCATCATATTTTTGTTCGTAGTTTTCTTCCAAAAATATTACTGAATTTTCTTTTTTTGCAATTTGAAAATTTCTTTCATTAGCATGAAGACCTAACACAAATGTTCCAGCGCCATATGCATTTGAATTATGTGCATCACAGTGGATAGAAATAAATAAATCAGCATTTGAATCATTAGCTATTTTTGCTCTTTTAAATAAGTCAATAAATCTGTCATCTTTTCTAGTATAAATGATTTTATAATTATTATTTTTTTCTAGAATTTCACCCAATCCTAATGCAATTTTTAATGCTATATTTTTTTCAAGGTATCCATTTCCAGTATTTCCCGGGTCTTTACCCCCATGGCCTGGATCGATAACTATAGTGTATTTATTTTCTTGAGAGTATGATGAAAAAGCCAGAAATAATAATATTACAAGTGTTAGAATTTTGTTATAATTATTAGCATGATACATACCTTATAAAATTATCATTAATTTTGGAAAATTAATATTCAATTTGCATTTAAAAACAAATCATATTATAATTTATATTAAATCATTTTTTTTGATGATTTCAATTCTATTTTCATCAATCAATAATTCCCAAGAAACCGAATTAGATTCTATTCAAAATGACAGTTTAAACCAAAATAAATTTTTATTAGACAAAGTAAACAGAAGAGCTAAGGGTTTTATTAAAATAAATAATAAAGAAAAAACTATACTTCTTTATGATAAAGCTGAACTAGATTACATGAACATACAACTTCGTGCGGGTATAATTGAGTTTGACTGGGAAAATAATATAGTTTCAGCAGGTAGAATATTTGACTCTATTGGAACACCAAGTCAAAATCCAGTTTTTAAACAAGGATCTGACGAAGTGAATCCAGATTCATTAAGGTATAATTTTGATACAAAAAAAGCTTTAATTTGGAATTCTAGATCAGAGCAAAGCGACATGAATGTTTTTTCCAAAGCAACTAAAAAAGAAAATGACTCTATATATTATATTAAGGAGGCGAAGGTAACAACATCCAAAAACATTGATGATCCTGAATACTACATAAGAGTTAGATCAGGAAAATTTATTCCCAAAAACAAAATAATTGCTGGACCAAGCAATTTATATATTTATGATGTACCCACACCTGTATTTCTGCCATTTGCATATTTTCCTCTAAATGAGGATAGAAATTCTGGATTTTTATTTCCTACAATTGGACAAAACAATAATAGAGGTTATTTTTTACAAAATGGTGGATACTATTTTGCTCCAAGTGATTTTTTTGATTTAACACTACTTGGTGATTATTATACGAATGGAAGCTATGGTATGAGGATTGAATCAAATTATAGAAAAAGATATGCATATTCTGGAAAACTAAGTTTTAGATTTGAAAATTTAATTGATGGAGAAAGAGGTTTGCCAGGTTATTCTAAATCTGACATATACAATATTCGATGGTCTCACTCACAAGATTCTAAAGCTAATCCCAACAACAGGTTTTCTGCTTCAGTTAATTTGGGTAGTAGTAGTTATTTTAGAGAATCTTTAAATCAGATTAATACTCCTAACTTTTTAAACAACACTTTAAATTCATCTATTTCATTTTCCAAAACTTTCAGAGGATATCCATCTGTAAATGTTTCTTTAACAGCTTCTCATTCTCAAAATACAAGAACAAATACTGTTAATTTAGTTTTACCTACATTTCAAGGGAATATGGAAAGAATATATCCATTTGTAAAAAAAAATTCACAAAAAAAAGGAATTTTAAAAAATATTAATTTTCAATATACAGTAAGAGGAGAAAATAGAGTAAATACTGCTGATTCTCTTTTTTTAAAAAAAGGAATGTTTGATGATGCAAAATATGGCATGAAGCATTCAATACCAATTAGCACAAACTTTAAGATTTTAAAACATTTTAGTGTAAGTATGAATGGAAATTTTGAAGAAGTTTGGACTGGATCTACTGTTTTTAAAAATGATTTTGAAAACTTAAATAATAATCAAGTTATAGAAGAAAATATTAAAGGGTTTGATAGATTTAATCAATATGATTTTGGATTTAGCATAGGGACAACAGTGTATGGTTTATTTAATTTTAAAGAAGGAAAAAAAATTGAATCTATAAGACATGTTATTAGACCATCAATAAGCTATAGTATTAGACCAAGTTTTAAAAAGTATTATGATACTTATATAATTGATGCAAATGGCAATACTGCTGAATACACAAGATTTGAGGATTCATTTTTTGGAAGACCCTCCAAGGTTTACTCAAGTAATATTGGTATAAATGTAAGTAACAATCTTGAAGCTAAAGTAAGAGAGAGAGATAGTACTGTGGTAGAGCCTAAAAAAATAAATATATTGAATAACTTAAACTTTTCAACTAGTTATAATATTGCAGCTGATTCTTTAAGATTAAACCCAATAAGAATGACAGCTGGAACAAATATTTTTGACAATAAATTAAATCTAAATTTAGGAGCTACATTTGATCCTTACTCAACTGATGTTAATGGTAACAGAATCAATAAACTTAATATAATTAATGGTGGTGGACTTGTAAGAATGACTAGTGCAAATATAAATTTAACTTATGCTATTGATAGTAAAAGTTTTAATTCTGATTCTAAAAATGAAAATAGTGAGAATTTGTCCGGTGGAGGAAGAACAGATGATTTATTTGGTCAAAGCCAGGACTTAACCAAAAGCACTTTTGATGATGATGATGATGATGATGATGAATCAAAAGAAAACTTGATAGATTATATAAATAAAATCGGATGGGATTTAAGACTAGCACATTCGCTGACTTACATGAACAATAGAGGAGAAAAAAATATAAGTAATAACTCATTGATGTTTTCTGGAAACCTTATGCTTTCAAAAAAATGGAAAGTAGGAGGTTCTTCAGGATTTGATTTTAAAAACAAAGGATTCACATACACTCAGCTTAGATTTGAAAGAGATTTAGATAGTTGGAAAATGAACTTTAGCTGGGTTCCGTTTAGTGTAAGAGAATCTTGGTATTTTTTTATTGGTATAAAAAGTGGATTTTTAAGTGATCTTAAATATGAAAAAAGAAGAGAACCAGATAAAAGGTTATAAATTTAAATTTTTATGAAAAAAGTAATTTACACAAATAAAGCACCTGACCCAGTTGGACCTTATAATCAAGCAGTATTTTCTAATGATATATTGTATATTTCAGGACAAGTAGCTTTAAATCCAAAAAACGGAAAAATGATTAATAATTCTCTAGAAGATGAAACAAATCAAGTAATGAATAATCTAAAAGCTATTTTAAACGAAGTTGACTTTAATTTTAATAACGTTATAAAGTCTACAATTTATCTTACAAATATGGATTACTTCAACCAGGTGAATGAAATTTATGGTAGTTTTTTTGAGGAAAAAAATGTACCAGCTAGAGTCACAGTTGAGGTTAGTAGATTACCGAAAGATGCGAGAGTAGAAATAGATATGATAGCTAGCTAAAATTATATTTTAAATGATAACTAACTAGACCATCTATTGGTTTTTTTAAAACATTTCCAATATTCATACCTTTTTTGGTTAAACATTCTGTCAATTCATCCTTAAGATAATAAGATATTGATCCAATGAAATGTAGCGGGATATTTTTACAATCATCAAATTGTTCAATCTGATTGGAAATAAATAAATTAAAACCTTTTTTTATTAGCTCAGAACAATAATTATTCTCTTTGTTTTCAACAATAAACTTTGCAAATTTAGCTAGATATGTATTAGGGTTTGGTTTTTTATATAATTTATCTTTAATAATATTAGGATCTAGTTCAAAAGATTTAGAAAATTTTTTTGAAATATCAATTGGCATTTTTTCGAAAAAATAATCTCTAATCATTTGTCTCCCAAAGTAGTTTCCACTAGCATCATCCATTAAAACATATCCAAGTGAGGTGACCTTTTGATGAATATTTTCTCCATCAAAATAGGTGCAATTTGAGCCAGTTCCAATAATTGATACAATTGATTTTTCACCTTTTTTTGCAGCTGAAAATACAGCAGCATAAGTATCTTCTTTGACGTTAATTGAAGCATTAATAAAGATAGATTCAAAAACTTTTTTAATTAATTCTTTTGGAGGTTTAGTTCCACAGCCAGCACCATAAAAAAAAAGATGAGTTACCTTTTTTCTGTTTTGATAAAGTTCATAATTATTAATTATTCGCTCTTCAATAATATGCTCATCCAAAACCTGAGGATTAAGACCTAAAGTATGAGTTTCAAAAATCAAATCACCATCTTTACTTAGAGAAATCCAATCAGTTTTTGTTGAACCACTATCTACAATAAGCTTCATGAATTATTAACTAGAAAAATGTTTTGCTAAATCAAGTAATTTGTTTGAATATCCAGCCTCATTATCATACCATGATATTATCTTGTAAAACTTTGAGTTTAATTGAATACCAGCTTTAGCATCAATAATTGAAGTTCTACTATCTCCAATAAAATCTTGAGAAACAATTGCTTCTTCGGTATATCCTAAAATATCTTTTAGTTCATTTTCAGAAGCATTTTTTAAAGTTTGCATAACTTCTTCATAACTGGTTTCTTTACTAAGTTTCACAGTTAAATCAACAACAGAAACATTAGCTGTTGGAACTCTGAATGCCATTCCAGTAATTTTTCCTTCCAAAGAAGGAATTACTTTTGTTACAGCTTTAGCAGCACCGGTCGAAGCAGGAATTATATTTAGAAGAGAACTCCTTCCTCCCCTGTAATCTTTTTTGGAAGGGCCGTCAACAGTGAATTGTGTAGCAGTTACTGCATGCACTGTAGTCATTAAAGCTTCGTCAATACCAAAATTATCATTTAAAACTTTAGTTAATGGAGCTAAACAATTTGTTGTACAACTTGCATTTGAAATTATAGAATCATTCTTGTTAAGTTCATTATGATTTACACCCATAACATACATTGGAGCATCTTTTGATGGAGCAGAAATAACAACTTTTGACGCACCACCATCTATATGAAATTGAGCTGTATCAAGTGTAGTAAAAATTCCAGTACATTCAGCAACAATATCAACATTTTTAGATCCCCAATTTATATTTTTAGGATCTCTTTCTGCAGAAATTATAATCTCTTTTCCATTAATTAAAAGATTATTATTCTGAACTGAGACATCACCATTACATTTTCCATGAACTGAATCATATTTTAGCAAATAAGCCAAATGATCAAGATCAAGAAGATCATTAATCGCAACAACTTCTACATCATCTCTATCTAATGAAGCTCTCAAAACCATTCTACCAATTCTACCAAATCCATTTATTCCTATTTTAATTTTACTCATATAATTTATTTTATGTATTCATTATTTTTGACATTCTAAGCAATTCCTTATTAATTTTAGTTTTTCCTTTTATTGCTTTAGAAAGATCAATTTTTGTAATTTTTCCGTCGCTAATTCCTATCATAAGTCCTTTTTCATTATTTATTAGAGATTCAACCGAAGTTATACCCATCTGTGTACCTAAGACCCTGTCGAAGCAAGAGGGACTTCCCCCACGTTGCATATGTCCTAAAACTGACACCCTAACTTCATACTTAGGTAGTTTTGATTCAATTGTATCTGCTAGTTGAAAAACATTATTTCCAGTCTTATCTCCCTCTGCCAAAACAATAATAGTAGAGGTCTTTCCTGCACTTTTACTTTTCTTTAGTGAACTAATTAGGTTTTCAATACTCATATTAACTTCCGGTATTAAAATTTCTTGGGCACCAATTGCAAGTCCAGTATTTAATGCAATAAATCCAGCATCTCTGCCCATAACTTCAACTAAAAATAATCTGTGATGAGAAATCGCAGTATCTCTTATTTTATCAATTGCTTCAGTTGCAGTGTTTAAGGCTGTATCATAACCCAATGTATGTGAAGTTCCAAATAAATCATTATCGATTGTACCAGGAATACCAATTACAGGAAAATCATATTCCTCAATTAATTTTAATCCTCCAGTAAAAGATCCATCACCACCAATTACTACCAAACCGTCTATTTCATTTTTTATTAAATTATCATGAGCTAATTTCCTTCCTTCTTTTGTTTTAAATTCATCAGACCTAGCAGAATATAAAAAGGTGCCACCTCTGTTGATTATTCCTCTAACAGATCTTGTATAAAGAACTTTAGTATCATTTTCAATAAGACCTTGATATCCACGAATTATGCCAGTACATTTTACATTATAATGACCACAAGTTCTAGCTACTGCTCTAATCGCAGAATTCATACCAGGTGAATCACCTCCAGATGTCAATACACCAATATTTTTCAAAATCTTAAATAAGAAGTAAAATTAATGGAATTTTTGAAAAGTAGTAACTATTTAATCTAAATTAACCCAAATATTTCCAGATTTACTTGAACGAACTGCTTTTTCGATAAAATCCATCCCCCTAACTCCGTCTTCTATACCAGGAAACTCTTCTTTAAAAAACTTTTCGTTATTTATAGCTTTTGCAACACCATGATAAATATTACCCATTGAATCGAATATTCCTTCAGGATGACCTGGAGGAATTTTAATAGATAGGTTTGAAATATCGGAATTATATTGATGAGCTGTTTTTAAAACTCTAAGAGGTTGATCATCAGATAAATGATATAAATAATTAGGATTCTCTTGTTCCCACTTTAAACCTCCTTTATCACCATATACGCTTATTCTTAAATTATTTTCCTCACCAGTTGCGATTTGACTTGATCTTATCGTACCGTGTGCACCATTAGATAATCGAACTAAAATATTAGCATCTACATCCATTGGGTTATCAGAGTATAGAGTATTTAAATCAGATAATAATTCTTTTACCTTCATACCTGTGACTAATTCAACCATATTAAAAGCATGAGTACCTATGTCTCCAACACAACAACTAATACCACTTACTTTCGGATTTAATCTCCATGTTGACAGTCTCTTTTCTTTTTGATGAACGACAGGATTAAGCCAACCTTGTAAGTATTGTGCATCGACCTTATGAATTTTTCCAATAACACCGTTTTTAACCATGTCAGTCATTTGCCTTATCATAGGGTATCCAGTATATGTGTAAGTAACAGCAAATACTAGTTTTTTTGTTTTTTTAATTTGACTTAGTTCAATTGCTTCATCATAAGTAGTTGTCAGTGGTTTTTCACATATTACATGAAAATCATTTTCTAATAATGATTTTGCCATTGGAAAGTGTAAAAAATTTGGAGTTAAGATAGAAACAGCTTGTATTCTATCTTTTTTATCAAGCTTGTTCTCAGATTCAATCATAGAATCTAAATCTTTGTAAACTCTGCTTGAATCTAGACCAAGTTGTTTGCCAAAATCTAGACTTATGGCGTGTTCTGGATTAAACACACCTCCAATTAATTTGTATTTATCATGCATTGAGGATGCCACCCTGTGTAATACCCCAATTAACGAATCTCCTCCTCCGCCAAGAATTCCTAGTCTAATTTTTTCACTCATTATTTTAATTTAATGTGATGATTGCGTAACTCTTCTTTGTTCTAACTTACTTCTAAAAGTAAATAAAATTCCAAATAGAAAAACCAGAGCAAGAGGAAAATAAGCCATATTAGCTAAGGCAGCTTGTCCAGCTACAAGTTCTGCAGCACTTTCACTAACACCACTAGCTAGTGCTTTTGCTTTTTCTGAATCGAGCCATGATCCGATAACAGGCATCCAGAATGTAGTTGACAACATTCCTGCACCACCAACTAGAGACATGCCCAAAGCACCAGTTTTAGGAATATATTCGGAAACAAAACCAATCATAGTTGGCCAGAAATAACAAACACCAAAAGCAAATAAAATAGCTGAGAAGTAGATCATTCCTCCCTCGGCTGAACTCATGGAATATACAGCTATGGTTGTTAAAACCGCAGACATTAATAGTACACCAATTGGATTTAATTTATGAACAATTGGACCAGCAAAATAACGGCCAAGTGCCATGATTCCAGTGACTAAAGCAAGAACTAACATTGGGTTTGCACCAGAGTTACCAAGAATTCTCTCAATCCATTGTTGAGGTCCAAATTCTGAGATTGCAGTCATAGTCATACATATTATTATAAAAATAAATAAAGGACTTGTTAAAGATTTTATATTGGTAGAAGTATTTGTTTCAATATTTTCACTTTCTGGAAATTCTTCTTTAAAAAATAAGTATCCGTAAATTAAAGTTGGAATTATCATTACTGCAATTTGTAATTGCCATCCCAAACCTAAAGTAGTCATAAAGTTTGAAGTTAATGCTCCAATTACAATTCCACCAGGAAACCAAACATGAAATTTATTTAGCATTGTAGTTCGATTATTTGAATACATATCTGCAATTAATGGGTTACATGCAGCTTCAACAGAACCATTAGCAAATCCAATAAAGAATGAAGAAATTAAAAGAGTTGCAAATCCACCAGCATAAATTGTCATAACTAATCCGACTAAATGTGAGATAAATGCAATAATCATCAACTTTCTAGCTCCCAAAACATTGTAAAGTAAACCTCCAATAACAGTCGCAACAGGGAAGCCAAAAAATGCTAAGCTATTTACATAACCAAGTTGAGTGTCACTTAATTCAAACTGAAGCCCTAAATCAGTTAATATTCCAGCCCTAATCGCAAAAGTCATAGCAGTTACAATTAAAGAAATACAAGCAGCAGTAAATAATTTATTTTTTGATATTGTAGAATCCATAAAATAAGTTGTGTTTAAATTGTAAATAAATATATTAATTCTTTTTATTATTTTTTTTAATCTTTTTTAAAAGCTCGTTAAAACTATCAAATTCAACATCATACTGAATCCCAACACCTTGAGTAAACCCTATTTCATCACCAAAAAACTGAAATTCATTTTCTTTATTAAAAATTCTTGCTTTTAAGGATCCAGAATCATTCAAAAGAAAATCAATTTGAACATTTCCAAGAATTATATTTTCTTCAGTTCCACCAACTGGGACTCCAATTTTACCGTTTACAAGGATTCTATCACTAATTTCACTCTTTAAAGTCAATCCTATTCTGTCTCTATTTAACAAACTTGAAGCAGCAAACTTATCACCTTGTGAATAGTTTATACCTATATTCATTTTATCATCAGGATTTGTAAAAATCTCGTCGATAATTCCAGAAGCTCTTTGAAATAAATTATTTGTAATTGCCTGTGAAGAAATTAAAGAAGAAGTATAATCATCAATAAATGTCCCTTGTGTAATTAGTGAAATAGCTTGACTTTGTTTTTTTTCATAATCATTCAGATAATAATCGAGTTCAGATTTAATTGCACCTTTAGTCTCAGGAAATAATAAATCAAATTTTGGTGTTGAAAGACTAGACAACTCACCTTCTAAGGATATTTTAACTGTTGTAGGAATTTTTCTATTAAATGCAGTGTTTTGAATTAATGTTGCAGGATTAGCTCCTCCTGGCACAGTGTACTCTGCAACTGCTCTTAAAACTCCTTTGTATGGGTCACCATCCCAAATAATATTGGCTCCTTTATTTATTTGAAATACTCTTTCAACGAAACCAAAGTTTTTAAAATAATATTCACCTTGCTCAGTAATAAAATCACCAGAAAGAGAAAATAAACCAGAGTAATCTGATGAAATTTTTATAACACCATTTCCAGAACCAGTTATTTTTGAACCTGTTTTTTCATCAAAAATTATATCAATAAATGCATTTTTGTTTAAAAGCATCTCCATAGATAATTTAAGACCTCGATTAATAAACTCATCTTTGGAATTAGGGTTGTTAAACCTTAAAAAAGTTAAATCACTTAAACCATCACCATACTTTATAGGAACTGTTATTCTTGTTCCTTGATTAGTTTCTCCTTTAATCTTAATGTCTAAATCCTTTCCGAATCCATAAAACTTTGCTAAACCCTTGAACATTCCTGTTCCATAATAAATTGAGTTTTCTTGGACTGTTGTGTTAATCGCATGAAGATTTTCTGATTGAATAGAAAAATCTAGGAACCAGTCTTTAAATCTGTCATGAGTTATTTCGCCATTTATAAGGCCATAGGTTTCTAGTTGTTTATCTTGAATAATAAAATCATTAATAATTATTTTATCATTATCAAGGTTAAAAATTGGATTGTCTTTTAAATTATAAGAAATACCTAAATAAGGAACTTTAAAGCTAGTATTATTAGTTTTTATAAAACCCTTAATATTGGGATTATAAAAAGTACCACTTAGATAAACTTCTGAATCAAAATATCCTTCAAAATCTTGAAGAACATTTTTACCAATAGCTGAAAATGGTTTTAGTCCGAATTTTTGAGTAGTTAATTTAAAATTAATGGGAAAATCTTTTTCAGATATTTCAAAATCACCATCAAGTTTTAATATGTTATTGCCAGAGTCATTAATTTTAAATAAAAGTTTATAATTATCCAGCTTTGCTGAAGGTATTATTTCTAAAAAAGCATTGCCTAAAATATTTCCATCAGCTGAAAAATTTTTAATTTCTAGATTTGAGTTTCCACTGTAAATCATTCTCCTTTTGATTAGTTGTATTGACCCATTAACTAAACCACTATATAAAATATTTTTTGGCTTTGGAATTATTGATTCAAAATTTACATTTTTAAAACTTGAATTAAAATCAAAATCATTATTATCGTCGAAAAACTTAAATTCCATGATTTGCGAATTTGAAATTAACTTTACAGGCTTTAATTCTCGATATTTTTTACCGTAAATAAATGTATTTCTATTTTGGGATCTAGATTTTTCAAGAATCCAAACAGAATTGTTATAATCAATAGTTACATCGTTTAAAGAGAAAATTGATTTTAAATCATTAGATAATGTATGATCGAATTTTAAAACATTTAGTATCTGTGAGTCGTAAGATATATCAAAAAAGGTTTTATCATTTTTAAATTCGGAATTCATCATTAAATTTTTTCCAAAGAAAAACTGTGATTTAATTTCATTTATATCCAATTTACCAACATTATCTTTAATTGATAAGTCAATATTTTTCAATTCAAAGTTGGAATTAGAAATTAATGGGCTAAGAAAGCTTAATTCAAAATTATCTTTAGATATTCTGCCACTTAAGAAAGTATTGTCATCAATTTTAATTTCAGAGTTAATGACTTTAGCTATTTTAGATTTAATATTTAAATTAAAACTAACTTCATCTTTTAGTTGTGGTGAACTATAATTTGAATATTTAGACAAATAGCCTTCTGAAATTGTCTTTACTAAATTAAAAGAATCTAATCCCCCAATTATTATTCCATTAATAACATCAGTTGAATTTATATTAAAAAATCTTCTGTCATTATTAATTCTACTTTGAGCAATTAAATCCTCAAATTCATATTCAAAATCATCAGACATATATTTAAAATTTGAAAAACTCATATCTCCTATTAAATTATCAATATCATTTCCTCTAAGTTTTGTCACAATCAATCCTGATAGTTTTGTATTTATTAGCTTAGACAATTTTAAATTATATAGATTAGATTTTTTAATATTTGAAGTAAAATCAAAATCAATAATTTCATCATTAAAATTAATTAATCCGGAAAAATCCATTTCTAAATTTTCATCGTTAACATATAAGCTCCCATCAAAGATTTTATTATTCACTTTCCCTGATGTAACAATATTTTGATAGTTATATTCATCAATTTCAACATTAAAAATATTTCCCTCAATAGACGTATTTAATAATTCTGGAGTGAATCCTCGACCATCAATTGAAAAATCAAAATTAGAATTGCCTAAAAAAGGTAATCCAATTATATTGGACAAATTGATATTTGAACCTTTGAAGACTCCCGAATATTTAGCATTATCAATTAAACTAAAATCAGAAAGCTGAAGATTTGAAAAAACAGATCCGTTTTTTGTTGATAAATCAAATGAAGAACTAATCAAGGAGTTAGTATAAGTAATTTCTCCTGAGGATTTAAAAGCACCTAATGACCCTAATGATGAGGGTAGTATTGATCCAAAAATATTTGGAAAAGTTGTTTGTAATTCAATTGAAGATGAGTTAAAATGATCAAATATAATTTCTATTAGTTCTGGTTTATTCTCTTGAAAATTAGAAAAAACTATAGAAGATTTCAAAAAATTATTTTCATCAGAAACTTCAAGGTCATTAAAAATTATTTTATCATTTGTAATATTAAAATAAGATTGAAGATTTAGATTTTTAGAAATAGAATTAAGAATTAAATCAGAGGTATTTATTTTAGAGTTTTCAAAAAAACCTATTATTTCAAATTCAGCCAAACTTAAAGGATTTATAACTCTAAATGCTCCCTTAAGAAAAGAGTTATTAATATTAATATTAAATTCTTTAAAATATAAAGTTTGATCCTTGACGGATATTTGAGAATATAATTTTGAAATTAAGTATTCTTTGTATTTAAAATTTAAATCATCAATAATTAAATCAATATTATTTTTTGAAAATTTGATTTCATTAATATTAAAATCAAGACTATTAACAATTATTTCTTGATTATTTTTAATTTTAAATTTTTGAAATTCTAAATTCTCAATGAAAGCGCTAGAGCTAAAAGGCATTAATGAATCATTTACTTTAAAACTAGCATTATTTGAAAAATTTGAATTAGAAAAGAATTTTATATCGATAAAACCATCATTAAAATTTATTTTTCTAAATTCATAATTTTTGTCATAAATAGCTTTAGTTAAACTTATTGGGTCAACAGAAAGTTTGGAAGAATATATAATAGAGTCACCATTTTTGTTTAGAACTAAAAAGTTTCTCAGAGTAAAATTTCCATTAAAATTAAAATCAACATCTTCAATACTGAGATTGAATGATTTGTTTTCAGAAAATTTATTTGAAATTATTGACTGTATATTATTTTCAACAAAGAAAATAGTTACAGAAAAAATAATTAACAGAAAAAATCCTATTATTTTTAATTTATGTTTTTTATATATGGTCTTACTCTTTTTGATATGATATATTTTATATTTACAAAAAAACAAAAAATATGCCTATAAAC